>CBDTVC010000481.1:0-3475 GCA_965363925.1 uncultured bacterium
CGGTCGCCGGGTTCAGTAACTCGTCAGTTCCGACGTTGAATCTCGCCGGTATCGTGGTAGTCGATTCTGCTGACGCCTTGGCTTTGGAGTCAGCTGAGCAGTTCGCTTTGGGGTGGACTGAGGAGTTGTCTCCGCAGCCAGAAGCGGACTTGGCTGCGGAGTCATCTGTTAGCTTGCCGGTGGCGTCATTCGTGCAACAATTAGTCTGCAGGGCAGCCCCGGCCGTTCCGCATCCTGCGCGTTGGTCTCCTCCACACAGCTTTGCACGTTTTGACCATCCGCCACACCCTGCAATTTTTCCATCTATCTCTGCGATGAAGTAGGTGCCATCCGCAATCAATGTCGAATCAACGCCGAACATCGTTCGGATTGCCGCTTCCGTTTGTTCAGCCGTGTAGTAGCTGCGGCTGAGCTCTCTTGCGGATTCTTCAATAAGTGTTGCCAATGTCTCTACATCGGACTTAACCGCGAGGCGAATATGTACGTCGCTGTTTAACACTGAGGCGAAGGTTTGCGAACGGTGCCGTTCAAGGAATACTAAACGTGCTGATCAACCAGGATGGAGTTTCCATCGGGGTCGGTGACCACAAAACTTGCAGGTCCGCTGGTGTCTTCAGGAGCTTCCTGGTCAAATGTAACTCCCTGAGCCTGTAGCTCTTTCTGGAGGTCACGGACATCGGTAAACGAATCCAGTTGGTCGCCGCTCTGATCCCAACCCGGATTAAACGTCAGGATATTTTGTTCGAACATACCCTGAAAAAGCCCGATGACATGGCTCGCATTCCTTAGAATCAGCCAGTTTTGTGACGCGTCCCCACCGAACACTTCAAACCCGAATTTCTCGTAGAATTCCCGCGAAGCCGTAAGGTCTTGGACCGCGAGACTTATTGAAAACGCACCAAGGTTCATATTCTTCTCCATCTTCTGATCGTTAGATGGAAGTGTACGGTCTGTACTAGAATGATTCCACCAGCAAACGTCTTCGGGATGACACTTTTTGTTGGGCAATCAGCAGCAGCGCAAAATCAACCGCTCAAAACCAACCGCCGAAAACGGCGATCGAGCAATGTGGTAGTTATGCCCTAGTCCCTGTCTTTTGGGAAGGACCTATGCAATGGCTCCGCCGCATCCACTGCCGGCTCCCGCGGTGCAGCCGTAGCAATGCCGTTCAGTCCGGATGACGTGTTGCTCCCAGCGCTTGACGTCAAAGTTACGGACCGTCATCGGTTCTTGGCCGAACTCAGAATGCATTTCGAGTTGCTGGTTGAAGTCGCAATCGAACAGCTCGCCTTTCCAATTTACCGACAGCGTATTGCGGCACATCAGACCGTCGATCGTCGCCGGATTGAACGCATCTACAAGGCGTTGAATGTATTCTTCCACTTGTCCCTTTTCAAGCAGCCATTCGAGGTATCGGGACATCGGCATGTTGTTCAACGCGATCAAGGCGTCAAAGGTGACACCGTGGTTCCGGGCTAGCTCGCGCTTCCATTCAGACTCGAGCGAAGCCTCGTTGCCGGCAAGGAATGAGCCGACGGGATTGGTCACTAGTGTCAACTGTTTATGGTGGTGGCCTTTTCCGTAACCGGCTTCATTCAACATTCGAAGGGCCCGGAGTGATTTCTCATAGGTCCCATCACCGCGCTGCGAATCCGTGCCGAGTTGGCGGTAGTGGGGAAGAGAGCACACAACGTGCACGCCGCGATCCGCGAACCACTGTGGGAGGTGGGCAAAGCGATTGGTCGTCAGAATCGTCAGGTTACAACGATCTAGCACGTTTTTCCCCATCGCTACGCACTCGTCAACCAGGTATTCGAAATGTGGATTGAGTTCCGGAGCGCCACCGGTCAGGTCGACTGTGTGTGCACCGGATTCGCGAATGGCGTTGATACAATGTTCAACCGTTTCCCGATCCATGTTTTCCACAACTCGATCAGGTCCTGAATCAACATGACAGTGTCGACACGTCATGTTGCACAGCTTTCCTACGTTGATCTGAAAGATGTCAAGTGTCGTCGGACTCAACTGTTGCCAACCAATCGATTCGAGATCCTGGTGAAACGTGCCTGCTCCACTTGGACTGTTTTCTATTGTAACCGAATCAAGCTCGCGTATCTGTTCGTCTGGTGATGTCAGCGGTGACCGACGTGCCAGCAGGCTAGTCGTTCGCCGCGGACCGTCGATCATCAGTGTTCCGTTATCGTCTAGTATTTCGAGGTCGATCATTTCCAAGGGACTAATTGGTCATCGCGGATGGTCGGGGATTACTGTAGTGCCTCAACCACTTCCTGTTTACATCGTCATTCGTTTTGTTTGTTCGAGCATCTGCACTCCATGAACAAGCGAGGCTCCACCACGAATAGCCACGGCGACATGCACAGCCTCTGTCATTTGTTCGAGGTCTGAACCCTTCTCAAGACAATCTGAAGTGTAGGCGTCGATACAGTAGGGACACTGAACCGTATGGGCGACAGCCAATGCAATCAGCGATTTTTCGCGAGCGGTCAGGGCTCCGTCTTCAAAGACCTTTCCGTAGTATGAAAAGAAGGCTTCACCGAGTGGCTTGCTGCCTTCCGTCATGTTGCCAAATTTCTTGAGGTCTTCGGGCTTGTAATAAGAGTCCATGTACGCTGACTTACGAGTTTGAGGGATTTACCGCTACAAATATAGCTGTTTGTGCCGCTCGGCGTCGTTTCGTTACAATCCGTCATTTCCGGAGTGCTGCTGGCATAGAGGCGGTTCTGCATTAGGAGCAACCGTCCGGATGATCGATTTGGCAATTCGTTGCAAGACTTTTGCGCTGGTTGAAGACGCGGCCGGCTCGCGAGTAGACTTAGACCCTGAACAAATAACTCAGTTTCAGAAAGAAGCCATCGTTCCTTCGTTGAAGGTCCCGAAAACGATAGGTTTCCGGCTCGACTAAATTGCTTCCGTACCCGACAAAGATAACGGTGCCCGGGTTCGGGCGGAACGAAAACAGCCAGTCGAAAGAGAAGTTATTCCTCCGCTGCTTCGTGGTCCGAGAGTACTCTCCATTATCCGGGTCAAAGACAAGAATTGGGTCATCGGTCCTTGAGTTGTCGCGCAAGGCATCCCGATAGTTCGAGTCGTACTGTCCGACCACTCGTACAAAAATCGCAGGCGTAATCTGATACTCCGCCTTCAGGCGTGGTACGCGTCGCAGTCCGACTGTAGACTTGTCATCGGCACGCACGTACTGCTGGTGATTGTACAGCAGGTTAAATCGAAGTTGATCCGTCGGGTTGTAGTTAAGCGACAGGTCAAAGAAGTAGATATCTGCAGATGCCCACTCGAAGAAGTTGTCGTCTCGACCTGCTACCACGAACAGGTTTGCTGAGAAGTTCTTGAGCTGCGGCGTGTTAATTGTGCTCCAGAATCCGAGATTAATCAATCGGTCTACCCCGGAAAACGCGACGGTGTCGATCGGCATTCCAAGCTCGTCCTGGCGTTCGAT
>CBDTVC010000482.1:0-3469 GCA_965363925.1 uncultured bacterium
GATCTGTCCTTCAACTCAAACCAGTCTGATGATCAGGTTCTCATAAAGTCTGATGGACTGCCAACGTATCACCTCGCAAACGTCGTCGATGACCATGAGATGCAGATTACTCACGTAATCCGGGGCGAAGAGTGGCTTCCGTCAACTCCGAAACACGTTCTATTGTACCGGGCATTTGGATGGACTACACCGAAGATGGCCCATCTGCCCCTAATTCTCAGTCCCACTGGTGGGAAGCTGTCTAAGCGAAACGCTGATAAGATGGGAATCCCAGTCTCCGTTCGTCAATACATCGACGCAGGGTACGAACCGGAAGCGCTTATCAACTTCCTTGCACTGTTGGGGTGGCATCCGGGTAGTGATCAGGAAATTTTCTCGATGTCGGAGTTGATTGAGTCGTTTGAGATTGCGCGAGTCGGATCAGCAGGCGTTCAGTTTGATCTTGACAAGTTAAAGTGGTTCAACGAGCAGCATTTGCGCGCCAAGTCTAATGACGCAATTGCTAAGATTGCGGAGCCTTATGTGCGTGATAAGCAGTACTCTCCGAACATGCCGATAACACCAGGCTTTCTGTCGGCGGTCTCGGGATTGGTACGCGAGCGAGTTTCGTTTGCTTCAGATATCGCAGACTTCTCCTATCTCTTCGAAGACCCATCGACATTTAATGCCAAGGTTGTCAAGAAGCGTTGGAATGAAGAATCGCAGGCGCTGTTGGCCAATGTTGCGGATTCGCTTGCGAAGATTGACGCGTCGAATTGGAGCGAAGCTATTTTGCACGACGCCGTCGAAGCCACAATGGCCAAAGCGGAGTTGGGTATCGGAAAGATCATGCCGCAGCTACGGCTGGCTGTTTCCGGCGCGGCCTCAGGGCCAGATCTATTTCCTATGCTCGTAGTACTTGGGAAAGAGACTGTTTCTCGACGATTGCTGAATGCGCCAGGTCTGATCAGTAGTTCACAGACTCCTGAATGAGTGACGCGACCAGCGCAGTCCAGCCCGTCTGATGGCTAGCGCCAATGCCAGCACCGTTGTCGCCATGAAAGTACTCGTAGAACAAAACCTTGTCCTTCCAATGTGGATCATTTTGGAACAGGTCTACGCCGCCGTAGAATGGACGCCTGCCAGTATCGTCCTTTAGGAAAAGGTTTTGTAAACGCTTCGAAAAATCGTTTGCCAATTCGTTAAGCGTCTGATGCTCTGCGGCCTTCGATTCGATGGTAAACCCGTCACCAAGCTGTTCGTGATGTTTGCGAAGCGAGCTGATCAGCAGAAAGTTGAGGGGCATCCAAATCGGCCCGCGCCAGTTTGAGTTGCCGCCATACAAAGGGCTGGATGATTCAGCTGGTTCATACCGCACCGAATGTCGCTGACCCGAGAGATCAACAACGAACGGGTTGGCGAGGTGCTCGCGGGAAAGAGAGCGGATTCCATAGTCGGACAAGAATTGCTCCTCATCGACCACTCGCTCCATAATTCGTCGGAGCCTGTCTGGGCTGACGAGTGTAAGTCGAAGTGCTCCGGTTTCCTTGTCTATCTCAACCGCTTTTCCGGTCAATCCCGGACGGTAGTCCAAAAACCACTGAACACGCCTTCTGAAGCGGGGAAGCCGTTCAAGTATGTCGCGGTCTATGGTGTGTACGGCAAAAAGTGCAATCAAGCCCACCATCGAGCGAATCCGCATCGTGTAATCGGAGCCATCCGGATGGTGCAGGCGGTCGTAGTAGAATCCATCTTCCTCATTCCACAACCCGGAGGTTTGCTCCGGTTCATTGATGGCATGAGCGATGTATACAAAATGCTCGAAGAATTTTGTTGCGACATCTTCGTACGTGGGTCGTTCTTTTGCAATCTCCAGTGCAATTTCCAACATGTTCAGGCAATACATAGCCATCCATGCAGTGCCATCAGCTTGCTCCAATACCACGCCAGGAGGAAATTGCATGCTTCTATTCAACACACCGATGTTGTCGAGCCCAAGAAATCCGCCTTCAAAAACGTTATTGCCGTTTACATCTTTCTGATTTACCCACCATGTGAAATTGAGTAATAGTTTTTGGAAAACCCGCTCGAGAAAATCGAGATCGCTCCACCCAGTGACCTTTGCGGAATTTCGATAAACCTCCATTGCACCATATGCGTGGACCGGCGGATTCACGTCAGAGAATTCCCATTCGTATGCTGGCAGTTGTCCGTTGGGATGCATATACCACTCCCGCAACATTAGCTCAATCTGACGTTTGGACCATTCACTGTCCAGCATCGAAAGTGGAATCAAATGAAAGGCGAGATCCCAGGCCGCATACCATGGATATTCCCACTTATCGGGCATCGAAATAACATCAAGGTTGTAAAGATGCCGCCATTCGCTGTTGCGTCCATTCTGTCGCCACTCGGGCAGTTGCCCATTAGCGGGATCTCCATCAAGCCATAGTTGAACGCTGTAGTGGTAGAACTGCTTGCTCCACAACAGACCGGCACATGCTTGCCGGTGAACGAGTTGTTGGTCTTCGGTAAGGCCGTCTGGTTGTATGACACCGTAGAAGTCGTCGGCTTCGGCTTTTCGCTGATTAATTAGCTGGTTAATCTCGCGAAACGGTTCGGCAATTTCCGTTGGGGAAAAACGGACTAGCACCGAGGTTGATTCACCCGGACCTACAACCGTCTCAAAATGCCCCGCGGCTTTCGTTCCAATGTTGTGCGGATTCACTGCATCAGCTTTGTTCGCGACTACCGCGTTGTTTATTCCATCTTTAAAAAAGTCGGATAGCGGAGCTGATCCGGGGTGGTCGGCAACTGAGGACTCGTTGTCAGTGAAGTAAAGTTGGTGAGCATGATCTTGCTTTTTCGAATCAAGTTTTGCATACCAGAACGCGTTGCCCAGCCTGGGATGGGTCATTTTCACCGCGGCAAAGTCACTTGCTGTTTCAATGCGCGAAAGTACTGGCACGGGGCGGCCGTGGCCCCAACTCCATGTATTCCGAAAGAAGATGTGCGGCAGAATATGTATAGGTGCACTCTCGGGACCACAGTTCGTGGCGGTAATTCTACAGGCGATGTCGTTGTCGCTAAACTTCGCGTATTCAATCGTGATGTCGAAAAACCGGCCTTCTGCAAAATCCTCCGGAAGCGCGTCAATAAGCTCAACTTCTGGCTCCGATCTTTTTCGCCTCCGCGATTCGTTTGTGATTTTCTCATAGGGGAAGGCGGCCTGCGGGTAGCGGTATAACATCTTCATATACGAATGGCTAGGCAGCCCGTCGAGATAGAAGTAGTATTCCTTGACGTCTTCCGCATGGTTGCCGATATCACCCGCGACGCCGAACAAACGTTCTTTGAGTCGGTCATCGTTCCCATTCCAAAGTGCAACCGTCAGGCAAACATTCTGGAGCCGATTACAAAAGCCTCCGAGCCCATCCTCGTTCCATCTGTAAGCCCTTTTATGGGCGTCGTCAAAAGGGAAATTGTGCCA
>CBDTVC010000483.1:0-3463 GCA_965363925.1 uncultured bacterium
TGATGTTCGGGTCTCGATTGACGGAGATTTGATCTTGATGCACGACGACACGCTCGAGCGAACAACAACCGGCGAAGGACTTGTTGCATCGCACTCGTTAGGCGAGTTGCGAGCCCTATTGCTGAAGGATAGTTACGGAGTGATCACACCGTTTCGCATTCCGACGCTGGACGAGTCATTGGCGTGGGCAGAGAGTCGTGCAATACTGATGTTGGACATCAAGCAGGGTGTGGTAGCAGGTGACTTGATTGAACAGATCCGCCGGCACGGCGCGGAGGATCGCGTTGTACTGATCATGTATTCGTTTGACCAGCTTGGGGAATATTTAGCGCTTGCAGATGATCTCGTGTATTCCGTTCCGGGTGCGACTGATGAGGATGTCGACGCCTTAGTACGGAGCGGGTTGCCATCGGCCCAGGCGATTGCCTGGTTGGGAGTCGGCACATTTGATCCGGATGTACTCAGGCGCTTGCACGACCTGAACGTCAAAGCAATGCTGGGAACGTATGGCGAAACGGATGAGCGGGCGGAGAAGGCGGGCGAGGCGATCTATCTGCAGCTATTGGAGCAAGGTATCGACGTTATTGCAACTGATCGGACACGAATTGCGGTCCGGGCGGTTGAGCAGTTTGCAAAGTTCAGATGATTCTTGACACCTTTGTCAGGCAAACTTGCAAGCGTGGTGTTGCTGTGCTCTGCCGTCGGGACTGAGTTAAGTTGATGCCGGGGCGGAGGTTCCGGGAGGCCCCCAGCCATCTAGTCCGGAAATTGGCTCGAATCCAGGCCAGGCACCAGCCGTAACGCATTCTTGTAATACAGGTGCTTCAATACGTCGTCACTCAATCCAAGGCCGTAAAGCTTCCAAAAAGCATGGCGCTTTCGGTAGTAGTCAAAGTACTCGTCCTCTGTCTCAAACGTCCGCAAATAGACGCGGTACTCGTCCGGTGCCCAAGAGTCTTTTCCAAATAGTATCCGGTCCTTGTACTTCGTCAAAAACTCCTTCGCCTTCCTCGGCTGTCGACCCAACTCTGCCAACACGGCGCCAGTCTCCGAATGAACATTCGGCAACTCATCGAACAATCGGCCAAGCGCATCGAGGTCATTACCCAGCCAACTCAAATGTGCCGAAATAAAGTTCGTCTCGGGATGTTTGCGAAACATGTTATGCTGCTCGCCAATAATTGTCTCGAACGGCGGATACTCCCCCGGTCGACGAATCCGCCGCGGTCGCTCCTTTAGCTCAAACCAACGCTCGTTCAGCCGATCCTGCTTGTCCCAAAAAGCAGCAGGATCCGCCGTGTGAATCAGCACTGGTATGCCCAACTCACCGCATTTCGCCCATACCGGATCAATGCGAGGATCATCTGCAGGTACCCTCTTGCCGCTCGCATCCAACACCTGCATCCCAAGGCTCTTATAAATCTTTAGCCCAACCGCGCCGTTGCCGACGTCTTCTTCGAGCTGCGCAGCCGTTCTTGCTCCCCAATCGGGATCATCGATTCCCTCAAAGGAAATATTCGCGAACTGCGCAAAGCGCCCAGGAAAAGCGCCGTTCATGTTCTTGACTGATCCGAGCAATTGCGATCCGCTGCCGCCGCTGAGATTAACCATGATCGCCATGTTCAGCCCATCCATCTCGCGGATCAACGAGTCGAGTACCACGTCGGATAGCGTTGGCGCGCGAAACTGGTGGGCGTGAATGTCAATAAACGGGAAGCGAGCGGAGCGGACAGGATTTTCAGGGACGACGAGCGTGGAAATCGGGTCGTAGTCCTCCCAATACATAATGGGGTCTTGCGCAGCCGCCTCTGAATGCTCGCTTGACGGCGGCGGCACCTGTCCATCCACCGAATTTCCGCATCCCACGAAAACAATCAACAGCAGGATTGGGGCGAGTTTTTCCGACAATACCTTCCTCATATCAGGATTGCGGCGACAGATGGTCGAGCCAGGAAGAACCTTCAAGGTCTTCGACAACCCCAACTCCGAGATCAGCCCTCATGCGCGCTACGATCATCTCAATTTCTTCGCGCAGGACCATAATAGAATTTGCAATAAGCTCCGAGTGGAATCCGCGTTCGCCCAGCTCAATTACAAACTCAAGTGAGATTACTCGACCCAACGCACGCCCCATATCGACAAGCTTCCGCTGCGGCAGTTGCATGTCCACATCGAACGAAAGCAAGTTCTTAAAGTAACTCGAAGCTCGATTCGTAAACTCGAAGGTGGAAAGGAACTGATACAGATTTTTTTCTTTGAGCTTCCGCATCGATTTAAGCACCGATTCAGAAATCTGCTGATAAAGAATGTCGTTGGAACCTTCAAAGATCTGAAACGGCCTGCTATCGACAATTCCGCGACCAGCAATCGCGTCAAGCCGATAGCCCTTTGCACCCATCATCTGCATCAACGACTGAGAGGCGTCCTGCATAAAATCCGTAACAACAGCCTTGATCGAGTTCGACGTTAGGCTCTGGGTCGCCATGTCTGTATCCAACCCGTTGTTTTCAGAAGTGAATGCACACATCGCCGAACACGTTGTACTGTATGCCTGCAACTCTGCAATTCGGCGGCGGATTTGATCGTAATCAATCAACGAACTACCGCCCACATTTCGCGCCTTTGTGTGCTCAATCGCTTCATCAACGATTCGTCGCAAGAAGCCCATCGCCATGCCCGGAAATTGACTGCGACTTCGATGTAATGTATCAAGCATCATCCGAATCCCCGTAGACTTCGGCGTGAGCCTGCTGTCCATAGGAACAGTGATGTCCAACTTGTTTAATCCGTACGGAATCAACAGTAGCCCAGCGTTGGGGTACAGCTCTTCTACAACAATTTTTTGCTCAGGCTTTGAGCCGTCAACTACAAAAAAGTCGATATCTCGTGCGAGTCCAAGTTCTTCTCTGCGGCGGGCGGTAACCAACCAGTAGTCTGCCTTGCCGGTCAAGCCGCCCCAATGTTTGTTGCCGGTAATGTGATAGCTCGACTCTCCCTTTTCAAAAGCACTCTGCATGCTCAGGGCGTCTGTACCAAAATCGGGCTCAGTGATCATGAGGCCGCCGAGCTTTGCATTGTCGACGAAGTCGCGGAAAGTCCGATCCTTCACGCTCCCAGTGCCATAGCGGGCAAGGGGCTGAAGAAACAGTGCTCCATTGATTCCAAAAGCAAGGGACAGCGGTAGCGACTCGTATGAACACGCCTCAAGCATAGACATTGCTTCTGCTACCACCCCACCGCGACCACCGTACTGGGACGGAATCCAAGTCGACAGCGGACGGTGGCTCTGAATATCCGCCATCACGTCGTCCGGGAGGCCTCTCTGCATGACGAGTTGACGTGAATCTTCCCCGTTCGAAAAGATCGAAGCCAGTTTCGTTCGATACTCGGCTAACCACGAGCGAAAATCCTCACCGACCATCGTGGCCTGCTTTGCAGCGCTGTCACCTTTCGAAGCACGTCC
>CBDTVC010000484.1:0-3463 GCA_965363925.1 uncultured bacterium
CTACGCGACGGTACGGACGCCGTCGCGGCTCCCAAAATAAGGAACCGCCGGATCTGAGCCAACCCAACTAAACGCCGGTGCTAATCGGGTTTGAGACGATCATTCGACCTGACGAACCGAAGCGTTGAATCTACCAACAACGTCTCAGGAGCGGTCGACACAAAAAACCCAATGGGCCCTACGCACCCGACGCCTGCGTGACCGATCTTTCTGACACTCCCGTGTTTGACTCCACAACCAATATACGCACAACATTGTTCGCGCAGCCCATCTGGCGATCCGGAATAACTTCCATGATCGCCGCTGCATTCTTTTTCAGCATGATGACGGTATTCGTCAAATATGTAGGCCAACGGATACCTAGTGGTGAAATCGTCTTTATCCGAAGTATTCTCGCCCTGACATTTACTGCCGTAATGATGCGCCGGGCAGGCGTCTCGCCGCGGGGTAACAATATCCGACTATTGCTGCTTCGTGGTTTTTTGGGTTTTGCAGCCTTGTCGTGTTTTTACTACGCAATACCAAGACTTCAGCTCGCGGATGCAACAGTAATTCAATACACAAATCCTGTCTTCGTTGTCCTGCTGGCCGCCCTATTCCTGGGCGAGTCTGCGAAAGTCCGAGAAATTGGCAGTGTCATCCTTTGCCTAGCTGGCGTGGTATTGATCGCCCGACCGGGTTTCCTTTTTGGCGGAGCCAGTGCAATCAACCCTCGCGTATTTACAATTGCACTCGCTGGTGCACTGTTGTCGGCGGCCGCTTATGCCACAGTCCGAAAGCTTCGAGAAACGGACCACGCGCTCAATGTGATTCTATTCTTCCCGCTCGTGTCGGTGCCTGCTTCAATCCCACTGTTCTACAACAGTAGTGTCTGGCCTACGTCGCAGGAGTGGCTGCTGCTCGTTGGGATCGGCATTACGTCGCAGTTGGGCCAGGTCTTTATGACCCGAGCTTATCACGCAGAGGCAGCAGCCCGGGCAAGCACAGCGAGTTATATCCAGATAGTATTTGCCGGTATTTGGGGTGCGTTGCTCTTCCAGGAAATTCCAACGTTCTGGACAATTTCAGGCGCCCTGCTGGTCGCTGCGGGAATCACCTTCGTCACATTTTCCCGTCGCTGACGATCTTCCATCTCGACAAATCGCTTCTAAACACCACTGTCTGGTTCGAACGTGTCCCTGTTTGTGAAAGACCTCTTCCAAACCGGAGTCCTCCAAACCGGAGTCCTCCAAGTCGCACTCCCCAGCTGACACTTCTCAGAACGAAGCGCTACTAAAACAGTCCGCAGGCAGTCGCAGCACAGCCCCACGAGATTGTAAAGCCCGCCCCCCCATGTCCGTAGTTGTGGATGACAGTCTGATCTCCAACGACCTCGCGGACCAACCTGACAACGTTCCGTCCGGGTCGCAGTCCAACTTTTGCACCCAGCACCTTGGCCGTCGCAATTGCGGGTACAATAGTTGAGCACCTCCTGATGATCATATCGATCTCGTTAGCCCGGATGCCAAGATCCGAATCTCCCTTTACCGCCGTCCCTCCCAGTATCAAGTCGTGTATTCGAGGAACGATGTAGACCGGAGCGTCATCCAGGGCATCGTCAGCATACGTCCGATCGATACCGTCGACCCTCTCAACTCGTACAACCTGTCCGCGAATCGGATACAATTCTTGATCGTCGCACAACGCTGATGCGCCAAGGCCCGTGCAATTAAAAACAGTTGAGGTATCGATCTCTGAAAAAGAACGGACAGGCGCACCAAGTTCTGTGATCTGGCCGCCGGACCGTTTGATCAACTCACAAAGGAAACTGAGATACGGACTTGATTCGATAACGGGGACCCACGCTGCGATGCCCCCATTAAACCCGGATGGAAGCTCGTCTGGGCTAAGATGCCGATGCGAATCCAGTGCTGATGCCCACCACGGCTCGCCGGGCTGATCCGCGAAGAGTTCGAAGAACTCCACCATATTAACCAGGTCTGGCCGGCTTCGCGATTGCTTGAGGAATCTGTCAAACGAAGTGCGACTCCATTCAATTGCCTTTTCCCTTGGACTAACTGCGTATGGAAACCAGACCGCCGCTGCGGTATCGGATGTGGTGAAGGGCGAAATGCGTTCAGCCAACACCCGCACGATTGCGCCACGCTCTGCCGCGACGACTGCAGTCGTGAGTCCGACGATACCGGCGCCCAACACGCAAACCTCTTTGCCCTTCAAGTCACCCATATCGGACTAATACATTAACTTCGACATACCCCCTTCCCCATCCCAATCGGTATACAGATGCGACGATTCAATATAGTCCAGTTCGTCCTCTTACTTTCGTTTGCTTTCGGCTGTGGAGCGCCGGAACAGCTGCTCGAAATCCAACCTCAGTTGGTCGGAACGGACGCGCTTTTTATTGGCTCGGTAGCAGTATCTGAGGATATCGCCTGGCTTTCAGGCTCAATGGGGACGTACACGTTTACGACGGATGGCGGTGACACCTGGAAAACGGGACGAGTACCGGGTGCTGATTCGTTGCAATTTAGAGACGTCCACGCCTTTGATGGCGAGTATGCCTTCTTGTTGAGTGCCGGAGACGGATCTGAATCAAGGATTTACCACACATCAAATGGTGGCGATGATTGGGAATTGCAATGGACCAATGACGATCCGAACGGGTTTTTCGATTGTATTGATTTTTGGGATCGCGAATCCGGCTTATTGTACGGTGACTCGATTGACGGGAAACTCATGATCTACCGGACGGAGGACGGCGGGGACAACTGGACGCAGATTGACCCGGCCACATTGCCACCTGCATTGCCCGGCGAGGGTGGGTTCGCAGCCAGCGGCACCTGCCTCCGAACACACGGAGATTCCACTGCCTGGATTGGTACCGGTGCTGGCACGAGGCCTCGCGTTCTCCGGACCGTTGATCGAGGTGCCACTTGGTCGGTTTCCGAAATCGATCTTCCCGCCGGACCGAACCGGGGGATCTTTTCGCTTTCGTTTCAGGATGCGCTTAACGGGATTGCCGTTGGTGGCGACCTGTCACAGCCAGACGCGTTTACGAAGAATGTCGCAACCACGAACGACGGCGGACGATCCTGGAAGCTTGGAGGACAGCCGCTGATGAAGGGTGTGGCTTACGGGTCCAGTTTCGTGCCGAACGCCAAGACACCTACAATTGTGATCACCGGACCCTCAGGTGCGAACTATTCGATCGACAACGGACTCACCTGGAATCAACTCGATACCCTGAACTACTGGACTGCCGCATTTGCTAGCCCAAGTGCCGGTTGGATAGCGGGAACTGGGGGCACTGTGATGAAGGTGGTTTTGCCCGACTAAATGTCGTGCGGGTACCTACTGCCGATCATCGCTGCTGTCCTTATCAACTGCCGCGTCACCTGATCTATATCTCGTTCTCGACGACTCTTTCGCACCGTTGTCACTGCTGCGAGATTTGCCGTTGGTA
>CBDTVC010000485.1:0-3436 GCA_965363925.1 uncultured bacterium
ATCTGGGCTGCACGAGCAGGCCCAAAGCCATCAAGTGCCAGGAATTCGCGCGCGTCGCGAACCGCCAATCCGTGCAGCGACCCGAACGTATTCAACAACCGTCTCGCAAGGTCAACCGCATTAACGTTGCCGCTTCGAGCCCTTACACCGGAGCCAAGCACAATCGCGATCAGCTCTGCGTCAGATAATCGGCTTGGCCCAATGGTAAACAGTTTATCGCGCGGCTGATCCGTGACCTGCCATTCGGATATCGGTACCGCCGCAGGCTGTTCGTAGTTAACCACGTCAACGCCCTTCGACGGCTGATCCTGGCTAACGGGCTGGGCGGGTATTGAAACGCCGCCGCTTCTCTGCGACCCATCGGCCAACAGTGTACTGGGTGTGGGTTGATCAGAGTTCACGCTTCCCGATGTTCTGTGTAGTATTGAACAACAAGACAGAACTCAGGGGACGAACGTAACGTCAGGCGACGAGCTCATTTAGAAGATCGTCATTGCTTGACGTCTGCTCAACGTGACGCAACAGTGCAACCATTGCTTCGAGTGGCGGGCGGGAATTGAGCGCCCGGAACAACCGATGGTGCAGCTCGACCTTGTCCCCGAGCAACCGCTCTTCGTTTCGAGTACCACTTTTCCGCAGATTTATGGCAGGAAATATTCGCTTGTTGGCCAGCTCCCGGTCCAATACAATTTCGGAATTACCAGTTCCTTTGAACTCCTCAAAGATAATATCATCCATCCGGCTGCCCGTTTCGATTAGAGCAGTTGCAATGATGGTGAGGGATCCGCCGTTTTCAATATTGCGCGCAGCACCAAATATCTTCCGCGGAATCTTCATCGCGGACGCATCCAGGCCGCCCGACATCGTTCGTCCTGAGCCGCCGGAATACAGGTTAAACGTACGCCCGAGACGAGTCAGTGAGTCGAGCAACAGCACGACGTCTCGACCCCGTTCGACTTGGCGCTTCGCATACTCAAGTGCCAGTACGCAAACGCGTACGTGGTTGTCATCTTCCTGATCGTTTGAGGAAGCGAAAACCATGGCCTTCGTCGAACGCTTGAAGTCGGTTACCTCTTCCGGACGCTCGTCAACCAGGAGTGCAACCAACTCAATGTCCGAGTGATTCTTTGTGATCGATTCGGCGATAGCCTTCAGCAGGATCGTCTTCCCGGTCCGCGGTGGAGCAACAATCAACGCGCGCTGTCCTTTTCCGATCGGCGCAACCAACTCGACCACGCGCATCATGAAATCGCGAGGGCCGGTTATGAGGTCGAGCTTCTCATCCGGGTAAATGCTATTGCCCTTTTCAAAATCCGGCAATTTTGCCCAAGTCTCAGGCGGCATACCAAAAACCGATTCGATCTTGTCGACCTGCAGGTCGCCTTTTCTGCCACGACGCAGTTTCCCCTCTAACATCACCCCGTCGCGAAGCTGATACTTGCGTATTAAGGGTGGCGGCACAAAAGGGTCTTTGTCACCCTTTGGTACATCCGGACGAACGGTCCGAATAAATCCAAATTTCTTGTCTCCAATCAACTCGAGTATTCCCGAGAACGTCATATCAGCCATTTGTTACCTGATTTCTACACACTCTAATCGGAATGACAACTCCGAATGACAACAGTTTTAGTATCTTGGCGCAGGTTTTTCAGGGCCAACTTGATGGTCCTTCTACGCACAATCAATTGGGTTCAGGATTGTAAAATCCCAACCGGTGCTACCGAGACATCGAAGATCCGTCGGGGTAGACCAGCAGTGTCAAAGACAGCGGTTCAGTGGTTTTCTGCATAACACGTACGCAACACCACAGAACGTTAATCACTGAACAAGACGCACCACCAGACTCACCAGATACGACTCCGAAGCCGAAACCCACCGCTTGTGGCTTACCACAGCTCAAGCATAACAGTAATGAGAACGACGCTGAGGGCTGAAACAAAAGAGCTAGAGCGCCTGCTCGCAGATCGATACCGTTCGACGTAGATGGCGGCTTATTGCCAAGCTCGGACAGGTGCTAACCGGACGCATGCAAACCGCTTGTCCCCATACACGACTGAAATCCAGACTAGACTAAAAACCGACGTCTTCGTCATCGACCAGTCAACAACGTGGTGCCAGAAACGAACTATACGACAGAAAATTCCAAGACTATCGACGAAGCTGGTGGGGCTTGCCTGCGAAATCTACGGACGACCTGTCAGTCAATATCGACTAAAATACGCCGATAATAACGCAAATTGCAGAGAACGTTTCGAACTCAACGGCAGTAATTTCGGGTCTCACCGACCTTGCCGCAATCCCTTTTATAACTGAAAGATAGATGGTTTCCGACAGGGCAGCAAACATATCAGGGTCTACAGCCTCTGTAATTGACGCTTTCGTCGGGTCGGGTCCAAACTCCTTTACCTACGAAAAGCTCCATATAGACGTGTCCGGGGACTCTTCCACACCGCCGGTGGTCCTGCTACATGGATGGGGCTCAAGCGCCAAGCTGATGGGACCGGCTGCGGCTGCCCTCGCGCCCAACTACTTCGTCCACAACGTCGATCTGCCCGGTCACGGCCTCTCACCCTTACCGCCAGTCCCTTGCGGCCTCGAGGCACAAGCGGCCCTTGTGGAGAGTTATATCAGAGATACGTTTTCAGTTCCTGTTGTGCTGTTTGGTCACTCAAACGGCGGACGGATAAGTCTCTATCTAGCCAGCCAGCCCGAGACGGCTGGGTTGATCTCAAAGCTCGTGCTGGTTAGCCCCTCAGGAATCCGACCGACTCGCGGTCTCTCCTACTACCTGAAGTCGACCACGGCACGCACGCTTAAGTTTCCTGCAAGATTCCTTCGTGGAAAGCTCCGCGAGGCAGTATTGGATTGGCTAACTCATTCGTTAGTGTGGAAACTCCTTGGGTCGTCAGACTACAATGCCCTTACAGGAACGATGCGGGAATCGTTTGTCCGAACGGTGGGCTTTTTCGTTGATGACATGATCGCCGCGATCAAAGTCCCCACCCTGCTTTTCTGGGGCGACAAAGACACTGCAGTTTCCGAGAAACAGATTAGAACTATCGAGTCGCGTATCCCTGATTGCGGCGTCGTAGTACTTAACGGCTCTGGCCATTACGGATACCTGGATCAGCCCGGCGTTGTTTTTGCCGCGACCAGGTACTTCCTGGATCCGGAGTCCGGTAACTCCAGCGACGTGACGGAAGATCATGTTCTCCTTTCTGAAGAAGTTGAGGAAACGAACGACCAGAGCGCGTCCGACGAACCCGGCACAAACGGCCATGAGTCGAGGGGCGTTGAATCAGAAAGTAAGACTGAGGAGCAGGTCACCGCAACGCCTAAGGAAACGCCGCAAGGCACACAAGCGAAGACGACCAAGCGGAAGTCGACAAAAAAGACGGGGGCGAACAAGACGTCGGGAGGACGGAAAAATTCCAAG
>CBDTVC010000486.1:0-3426 GCA_965363925.1 uncultured bacterium
TTTCCGCGAGTTTCCAGGTTTCCCGAAGCTCAGTTAGAATGGACCGTACCTCATCAAGGTCACCCGAAACCGACTCGTCCATACAGAACTCGTACAATCGAAACAGTCTTCCCGAAAATTCGCCGCCTTCGTCCATGTTGAGTGACGCAATCAGTTCGACGAGGGCTTTTCGCAACCTGACTCTATCGTTCTGAAAACAGGACGCGATAGCGATGTCGTAGAGCTTTATGACAAGCTGAAGGGGGGAAGCAGACAGGATTTCTTGTCTCTGATACTCGTTGGTGCGGGTCAAAACAATACTCGGAATACTTAATAATACTTGTGCGACGGATGTCGCGGAAAATCAATAGTCTCAATGCTGGAGCCTGTCCTGACAAGCGGATATTCTGAAACGCCAATCCCAGGAGCAAGCAATTACGGTGCTCGATTCTTCACGAGTACCATATTCATAGAAAGACGGTAATGCGGTGCCCTTGAACTGTCTTTTCAAATAATCATTGACGGTTCGCTGCAATATTGCGTGGCACGTCTTGCCGCCCACTGGTTCAATATTCCCAGTTGGTGGCATCGTTTACTCAATACTCTTTCGCGTGGTATCGTACAATGTTTGGCAAACTTAAGCACGGGATTACCAATCGAAGGAACGTGTTTAGGCCTCTTTGCGGAGTCTCAACAGAATCTCAACGCCGTGACGGGCACCTATTTGGCACGCAAAACGCATAGAGTGGGGTAACGGTTGGTGTGCAGTTTCGTCCGGCGCAAAATATTCTGCTGGTCGCCGCTGTAATTATTTAGTAATCCATTAATCGTACGCGTGGCATCTCAATGCCTGAAAAGTATTCGAAGGCTGAGTCAGCGATCCGGTCTACCAAGATCGAGGATTATTGTTGGATCGCGGTATCAGCACGTCTTCTCATAAATATTATTGTCTGCATTTCTTATGACTCTTAGTGTTTGCATGATAGTTAAGAATGAGTCCGAGACACTGGATCGCTGCCTCTCCCACGCGAGACCTCACGTTGATGAAATCGTAATTGTCGACACCGGTTCGACAGACGGAACGCAGGACATAGCGAAGAAGTATGCTGATGTCTTTGATGAAATCGAATGGCCCGATTCGTTTGCGAAGGCCCGCAACTATTCTCTTGACTTGGTAACCAGTGATTACGTCTTAATCCTGGACGGCGACGAGTACATTCCAAATCCAGATGACTGGAAATCGCTACGTGAACTGATCGAAGAGGGTGACTTCGTTTCGATTCGACTTCTCGTGCGCAACGTGCTTGGCGATAGTCAGCTAATTGCCGCTGATTCAATTATTCAGGACCGGGTATTCCCAAACCACTCTTTGATCCGATACGATGGGTCGGTCCACAACCAGATTGAAACAGCCTTGGCAGTTTATGAAAAGGCGGTGGGCGGCCGGCGACTGACGGCGCCGATCGAAATCATCCACACTGGCTATGCGCTGTCAGAGGAGCAAATGCGCGAGAAGTATGCCCCTCGGATCAAATTGTTGGAGCAGGAGTATTTCGGCGCTGAATCGGAGCGCTATCGCTCGTACTACGGATACCAGCTTGCCCTAGGCTACTTCATTCTTGCGCGGTACGAAGACGCCCACTCGGTGTTTGGCGAATTGAACTATGCGTTGATGTCACCAGAGAACGGTTTCTACGCCCATGTTTTGGCTGGCCAGATCGCCTTGAAGCTTTCTGATGCCGAGCGCGCTCTTCGCCATTGTAATGAAATGCTGACCATTACGCGGTCAGAGCCGGTAGCGTATTACACAACGGGGTTGGCTTTGATGCTGGCAGGAAAACCAGGTGATGGTATGCTGATGATGATGGGTGCTCTAGACATTCTAGACGACGAGAGTCATGAGTCTCGGTTCCAGTTAAACCACGCTGTTCTCGTCGAGCGTATCGCAAACTTGTATGGGCGGATGGGCATGGATCGTCAGGAAAACACACTCTTGTCAACTGTCAATTCGGAGACGCGTGAGGTTTCGCTTCAGGAGCTTCGCGGCTTGCTGGTAGAACTCAAACGTCAGATTGTCGCGGCGGAGCAAAGCGAATCACTCGTATAGAGAACTGGAGCGAGTTACGTATGAATGTCACGGCCCACATACCAGCCGGAAACAAAAAAAGGTGGCCTCGAGATGAGGCCACCTTCTGTTCGACAGCACAAAGCTGTCGTACCCATGGGATCGGGAGTGAGCACCAGAACCGATACCTTCGGGATTTGTTACCCAAGCAACTGCAGCACAGATTGCGGAGCAGCGTTCGCCTGACCGAACGAGGCCAGACCCGTTTGCTGAAGAATCTGCAGCTTCACAATTTCCATCTGTTCTTTAGCGAAGTCAGTATCAGCGATACGGCTACGAGCACCTTCGTTATTGGTCATTGCTGTTGCAAGCATGTCCTGCTTGAACGTCAAACGACTCTGGCTGTCACCGATAGAACCAAGCTTGTTGGCGATGTCGGTAATTGCACTGTCAAGTCCGGCAAGCGTCGTGGATGCAGCGCCTGCAGAAGCAACAAGCAACGAGGCAGTAGCGATTCCGAGTCCTGTGACGGACAACGTACCGACCGTAACTTTGAACGTGTCACCAGCATCCGAGTTGACCTGGAAGCTGAACGCGGTGCTTGTGAAAACCGAGGTGCTGTTGAACTTGGTGTCGCCGAGAATATCGGTAACTTCACTGGAAAGGGCGTCGAGCTGGCTCTTAATAGCGGTACGTTCTGCAGAAGCAAGCGTATCGTTACCGGCCTGGACAACTTTCTCTTTCATGGTCATGAGAATGTCCATGACAGTTCCGAGGCTACCTTCACCAACCGTAAGCAGGCTTTTGGCGTCACCTACGTTCGCGAGGGCCTGAGCCTGACCACGAACGCGGGCACCAAGCTTGGACGCAATGATGAAACCGGCAGAGTCATCTTCCGCTCTATTCAAGCGGCTGCCAGTGGAGAGACGAAGCTGGCGGACGCCAAGTTCGTCGTTTGTTTTGCGAAGGCTGTTAAGCGACGAAAGGGCCTGAAGGTTTGTTGCGACCTTCGTGAGATCTCCGTAAGCCATATAAATAATCCTCTAAAGAATGAATACTAATTACTGGTAGAACACTAGTTGGTAACTATTCGGGGGGGTCCGCACGGGGCGATGGTAACGACATCGTCCCGTGTATTTTTTATCTAATTCGTACACATAGGCACGTAACTTAAACTGGGTGGGTTTTTATTCGACGAATGAGAGGTTTTTGCCGCTTATCTGACTACCCGCCCAGTAACTGTAGTATTGCCTGGGGTGCTGCGTTGGCCTGTCCAAGCGCCGCAATGCCTGTCTGCTGCAGTATCTGGAGCTTAACAATTTCCATCAGCTCCTTAGCGAAATCGGCGTCTTCAATCCTGCTTCTTGCCGCCTCATTGTGTG
>CBDTVC010000487.1:0-3424 GCA_965363925.1 uncultured bacterium
GTCTGGCACCAGCCGCGGTAACCCAATCCGTCTGTCGGATGGCGGAACTGTCGAGTTTGCCCAAGCGCCACAACGAAGTATCTCACGGATTGACGGCCAATCGGTAGTTACACTTCGCTTGGACCGTGCAAAAGCCAGTCACCTGGTCGAGGTCGCTGAAGGTGTTTACGATCGAATCGAAGAATTACATACGTCGACGCCAGACGGCGTCCGCATCCTTGTGTTTGATGATCGAAGCGAAGAAATACGCGAACAGATGCGGGATCTCCGTTGGCGCGGCGGACTTGGTTCGATACTCGTTCTATTTGTGCTCTTATTTATGCTCAGGAGTGTGCGTGCAACTGTTGTAGTGCTGTTGAGCGTAAGCTTGTCCATGGCGCTCGCATTTGCACTGATGCTTCCGCTGGGGCTCACGCTCAATCTGATTACCATAGCGGGGCTCGTTCTGGTGTTCGGCCTGCTTGTCGACAACTCGGTAGTGGTTGTGGAGCAGATAATGCTCCGGAAATCCGAACACCAACGTGAACCATACGTGGAGACCGCCCGACAGGCTTTGCGGTCTGTGTGGCTGCCGCTGCTCGGCGGCACGTTAACAACAGCAGCGGTCATGGTGCCGCTCGTGTATCTCAGCGGCGAGCTCAGAGAGTTGTTCCTGCCGTTCGGCTTACTTGTGGGATCGACATTGTTGATGTCGTTGGTGACAGCGGCAACAATCGTCCCCGTCCTGTGCCAGTTTGTACCCGCAGCATCAACGAAACGGGGAGGGTCCCGCAGACTTCAGCGCGTGATCAACGCGCCATTCAAGCTGTTCACGCGGTTCCGACGGCTTACACTTTTTTGTTTGATTCTACTGATGGGCATTCCGCTGTGGAAGCTGCCAACCCGGATAAGTAGTCACGCGGCTGAAAACGCTCCGACTGCACGCCTCGCAGATGTGTACAACGCAACAATCGGTCACGAAAACGTCGTCGATGTTCGCAAGTTTGCTGAGAAGGTCTTTGGCGGCGTTATGCAACCGTTCTTTAAGAGCGTCCAGTTTGGCGAGCGATGGAATCGCCAAACGCGGTCCGAAGCCTACGTGTACCTGCGTTTCCCACCGGGAAATACGATTGAGCGAGCTGACGATTTGATCGCGCGTTTTGAAGATGTGGCCCTTGCTTCGCCGTCTGTGTTTCGGACTATTGTGTCGACCACTGAGCGAACGGCCAACCTTCGTGTTCAGTTCAAAGACGGTACACTCTCGACCATCGAGCCATATGCAACTAGAGAAAGGATGATCTCGCGTGCAATTGGCTTCTCGGGGATCGGGATTAGCATTGGCGGACTTTTGCCTGAGGGGTTTTATTCTGGTTCGGGTGGTGGCATTTCGGGGATCACAATCGAATCGTTCGGCCCTAACTATGAAGACCTCGAACGATTGGCAATCAGCTTTGCCGATTTCGTCAAGCGTCGTTCCCGACGCGTCGCTGCAGTAAATACAAACGCAGGCCGCGGCTGGGGCAGCAGCGAAGAGCGCAAAGTACTTCGCCTAAGATGGGATGCTGACACGCACGCGCGAACAGGCGTGAGCCCGGGGTGGCTGGCAGGCCGGATGAGGCCCGTGTTTTCGACGCAACGACCTGCCTTTCGAATGGACGTCGACGAACTTGTGCAGCTGCCGGTACGCATCATAGTGGAGGGCGCGGAAACAGCCGACATCTCCGAAGTGACCCACCGCCCAATGGCCTTTGGTGACTCAACGAACATCCGACTGGATGGCCTTGCTGATTATTCGATCGAGGCAACGCCGTCGGGCATTGAGCGGAAGAATCAACAGTACAAACGCTACATCTCGGTTGACTACCGGGGACCCTCGCAAATTGCAAACAAGTTCATCGAGTCAGCACTTGAAGAATTTGCAGTGCCAAGAGGCTATTCACTTGAACGTGGGACGTACCGTTTCTTCGACGAGGAAGCGAAGACGGCGCTAAAGTGGGTACTTATTGCGACACTGATGTTGGTCTACCTGACAACCGCATCTGTCTTCGAATCATGGTCGTTGCCGCTCGTCGTGCTGATTAGCGTTCCACTCGCGGCAATCGGTTTTGCTGCAGGTTTTCTATGGACGGACGCGGAATTCGCCCAAGGTGCATTTATCGGCCTCGTGTTATTGACCGGAATCGCAGTAAACGATGCCATCCTCTTAACGGACCGATATCGACAGCTTACCAAACTGAGACCTGACACGAATCGGGGAATACTTGTCCGCCTTGCCATCAGGGAAAGGATGCGTCCGATGTGGACGACAACCATGACCTCTGTCGCAGCGATGCTACCGATGCTGCTCTTCCCAAGTGAAGATGAATTTTGGATGGGCCTCGCCGTTACCGTCGTTGGCGGTTTACTCTCGTCCACTTTGCTCGTACCCATCGCAACGGCTGCGATGGTGAGTAAGAAACGCCCTGGCAATGCGCTTGCCAAGTCTCGCCCGCCCGCCGCGAATGCCTTGGTTGCAGATGAGATAGAAGATGATGCTGATGAGCCTGCCGCGTGACTCAACCTAGAAGGATCCGGACTCGGACAGCTGGTATCGAAACATGTACGAGCGTGGCGTTCCATCTGCCGCGTAGTAGTCGACCACTTCCAGTTTCCCGTATCCGCCGCTCGCAAGCTTCAGTGCAATCGTCCTGAACGGGACGGGCGTTATCTGGTGCGAGGAGGCGTCGTAGTCGAACCAACCTTCCAGGTTTCCGGTCGGTATTGCGGGCTGTCCCGGTTGGTCGGATCGATAACCTTCGTCTGGGGCTTTCGACAACTTTCGAAAGGCCTTGTCTACGATTTGAGCCTCACCATTAACAAGAATCGTTGTGCCTTTAAACGCAAGGTCCCAGGGGCTGTCGGCAGCTACGATAGTTTTTGAGCGCAGGTCGAAATACACCGTGTCTGAAGACGCGTCGAGGCCGGAAAACGTCTGGATACTGTTGTCTGTGCTGTCCTTCACTCCCTGCGAAATGGCGGATTGTGGCGCCAGCGTGAAAAAGAGACTGAACACCACGACAATGGCAGCCATGACATGCGAAGACGCCAACGGCATCGAATGTAGTTGATGCGGCACGCGTAATTCTTGAAGCATGCTGAACTGTGTGATTGCTGCTCGTACGTATTGCATTTTGAAGCCGGGACTGATTGTGCGAAAGCTTGTTGAACTGGAGCGCGACATCGCGCGTGAGTTGGAAACGCGACGAAGGATCGATTGTTTTGAGGAAGAAGGGAAAATTCCGTGGCGACGTTGGTGTTCTGAAAATGGCTGGCCGCAGTGGGCTCCTAAACGGCCGGCTGAAGACGCCATAGAAATGACGCCAAGTTCGTTGCGACCTGGATTTGCCGATTTGTTTATACTGTTGCGTTCAGCGCTGACGTGCCGCGCAGGTCAAGCATAGGTTAT
>CBDTVC010000488.1:0-3413 GCA_965363925.1 uncultured bacterium
CAGCATTTTTGCTGATCAAAGGAATCGCACGGTACACCGGTATCATCGGGTCTACCGGAACGCCGAGCGTTTCGTAGTTGGAATTGGGAGTCGAATCCGTGGCCATGACTTTGTCGCTTTCCGTACGGTTGGTTTGGGTCGTACAGTCCAGCAAAAAGTATCGACCGAAACGCGCCTCTCTATAGAGTCTTCACAGACCAACTCGAACGCCGGATAAGATCTTCAAGGATATCCGAGGGAACGGTCCAATCGTCCCGCCGAATTGACGCCCAATTGAATGTGTCGATTAACTCAGTCGGAGAAACGGCCTCGACATCCGGAAGCAGACCCAGCGTCTGCGCAAAATAGCCGCACAATACTTCGGGACGGACGCCGGCTTCCCGAACCTCCGCGATAGTCATGCTTTCGTATCGCTTGGAAAGCTTTCGACCGTCACCGCCGGTGGCCATTGGCACGTGACCATAGGCAGGGATCTCACCACCCAAAGCTTCAATCAAGTGGATTTGGCGGGCTGTTGAGCTGAGCAGATCACCACCTCGAACAACCTCGGTGATTCCCATCGCGAGGTCGTCGACGACAACGGCGAGTTGATAGGAGAAGATTCCGTCTTTACGGAACACGACGAAATCGCCGCATTGACGTCGGGCGTGCTGGCTACATTCTCCCGCCGCGAGGTCAACAAACCGGGTAATGGAATCATCTATCTTGAAACGAATAGACGAATTCGATTCTCTGTTTTGAAACCATCCATGCTCAAGCCGAGCCGGCCGAATTGCAATCGGGTATGCTCCTACTTCGGCGTGGGGAGCAGAGGCAATTTCCCGAATATCAGACCTCGACAAGCTGCAGGGAAACAGATGGTCCCCGGCAAGCAGCTGTTCCAGTGCGCGATGATACAGTTCCGTTCGTTCCGATTGTCGATAGGGATCGTGTGTGCCTCGCACATCTGGTCCCTCGTCCCAATCAAGTCCAAGCCACTGCAAGTCTCGCATGCCCGCCTCTTCCATACCCGGAATTGAGCGCGGTTGATCAAGGTCTTCCGTCCGCCAGACAAACTCTCCATTTCGGGACCGAACAGAAAGCCATGCAACAAGGGCGGTTCGAGCGCTCCCCAAATGCAACAATCCCGTGGGAGATGGGGCCCAACGCCCTCTCACTGTACTCAGGTCCTTCATAAATAACACGATACGCCCAAATAAAGGATCTGTGCGCCAGAATCTCACAAGATCGGCGCCCCGGCGAAACCGAGACAACCCACGCCAATACGGGTCGGTGGGTCGTTCTTCTGACACTATTTCACCAGAAACGACGCTTACTTGTCAATGCAGGTCAATGTATCACAAGTCTGGAATCAGTATGGAAGATCGGGAAAAGGGAACCGTCAAGTGGTTCAACGCTCAAAAAGGATACGGATTCATCGCGCGGACCGACGGGACGGAAGTGTTTGTGCATTACTCCCAAATTCAGACGAGTGGGTTTCGGTCACTCGACGAAGGGCAGTCTGTCGAGTTTATCTTAGGCAATGGTGACAAAGGACTTCATGCCCAGGAAGTCGTCATCGTGTCTGCGTAGCGAACGAACCCGCAACGACCGCCCCAGGGTACTCATCCCGGCGACGATCGTCGAACTTCCATTCTTTTGCCCTATCAAGTGAAGGGAGCCAGAAACACCTGCACAGATTGTGGGTAGTTAAGACAACTTTGTGGACTAGAGCTACTGCCGGCCGTGTCGCGACTCTGGATTTATTCGGACGCGTCGCAGTACACACCCGGAGCATTGCGCGACTAGGACCACTGATCAGCTAGGACCAGAGATCGGCTGGAACCTCAATGCTATTGTCATTCTCGCCCCTCGTAATTGCCATGTAGCACGGCTACCATTCGGCGGTATTTAATCGTCGCTTCATTAGCGGAATTACGTTTCTTGTGCATAGCCCTTCTTTGCTGCGATTCGCACTACTCTTGGGTTCAGTATTCATCTCGACCCACGCAGCCGGTCAAGTGCGTCTGGAATTAGGAGAGCTGGACAATACCCAGTCGGACACCCTCACGCTTTTTCGTGGCATTCCGGTTACGCTGAGTGCAGTGCCTTTGTCGCGTGCGGTGACTTTTGCGGTGCCAGACGCGCCTCTCTTTGCGGATAGCATCGCCTTTCTACACCCCGACCAGGTTGTGCTTCGTGCTGCCAGCGTCGACTCTGTTGTTGCGATTGCGCGCTACCGTCCGATGCCATTCATTTCGATTAGGCGAAGTGCCGTTCCGGGAATTGTCCCGGTTCAGACGGATGATTCCGTGGCAGTCCTAAAACCAATTGCCGAACCATCAAATCGGGTGCCAGCAACATCCGACCCGTTCGGAAACACAAATCTTCGACGCAGCGGTTCAATTTCGCGCGGTGTTATCGCCGGCAATCGCCAAGATGCAACGATCGAATCTGGACTCCGGCTACAACTTGCCGGCGAAATCGTCGAAGGCGTCAACCTGAAGGCCGTGTTATCTGACGAAAATACGCCGATCCTGCCCGAGGGTACCACCCAACGAATCGACGAGTTTGACAAAGTGTTCATTGAGGTTTCCGGACGACGCGGCACGGCTCAACTTGGAGATTTTGAACTCACTCTGGATGGATCTCAATTCGCCAAGTTCTCAAGAAAGCTGCAAGGTGTAAACGTGAGCGGGGGAACAGAGTCGCTACTTTCAGAAGCCCGGTTTGGCGCCACAGGCATTGTGTCTGCTGCTACCACGAGGGGCCTCTTTCGAACTCAAAGCCTCGCGATAGAGGACGGTGCACAAGGTCCGTACAGACTTGAGGGTGACAACGGTGAACGATTTATCATTCTCATCCCGGCTTCTGAGATTGTCTACCTGAATGGTGCTCGACTTACACGGGGCGAGTCAAATGATTATGTCGTTGACTATGCAACCGCCGAGATTACCTTCACACCCAATCGGCTTATGTCTCGTGATCAACGCGTCGTTGTGGAATTTCAGTACACAACAAACCAGTTTACAAGAACGCTGGTTGCCGCTGAATCCAAGGCAAATTACTGGAGCCGACCAGACGGGTCGTCCCGGGCAACTATGAGCGTTTCGTTTATCCGGGAGTCGGACTCACGTCAATTCTTCGACGAGTTTGGGTTGACAAGCGCAGATAGCCTACTCATTTCTCAGGCTGGAGACGCTGGGGCAATCCGTTCTGGTGCCGAAGTGGTCGAGTACAATCCGGAGGCGTTATTTGTCCAGTACACATTTGACGAGGTGGTACTCAACGGAGGTACTTCCGACTCTGCTTTTGTCGTCGTGGGTGGCCTGGTCTCCGACACCACCCAAGTCTTCCGAGTACGGTGCTCGACCGTCGGAGCAGGCAATGGACGCTATCGACGAGTCGGTCGAAATATCAACGGCATTGTGTAC
>CBDTVC010000489.1:0-3412 GCA_965363925.1 uncultured bacterium
GCAGCTTCGGTGAATCGCAACGTCGTTGCCGAGAAGGATTCGTACGGATGATGGACCAGAAGGTCACGCTCGCGAATAACCGCGAAGATATCAGCATACTCGCTTTCGTCCACGTTCGATGACAGCAAGTGCGGAACGACAGGGTCCCACGGCTCAAATCGAAACGCTGGAAGATCAAGATTCGCAATTGCGGCACAATCCGACAAGTCCAACATCCCATCAATTTCAAAGACGTGTCGGGCGTCAAGGTCCAATTCCCTGCAAAGCAGGTCGATGATCGTACTGGTGGCACCTTTCTCTACTTCTAAACGGACAACGCGCGCAAACCGACGCTCACGGAGTTCTTCAGAAATCATTTCAACGAGGTCATCGGCTTCTTCTTCGCTCCTCGCCACACCCGCATTGCGTGTGATTCGGAAGGCGTAGACACCCTCTACCGTCATCCCTCGAAATAGCTCATCGACATTGTTCGCAATTACCTGCTCCAGCGGTATAAACCGCAATTGACCAGGAAGCTGCATCCATCGCCCGCGACTGGTGGGGACCTTAATGCGCGCAAAATGCTCTGTTTGGCGTACGGGGTGCCGCAACAAAACGGCAAGCGACAGACTCTGATTGGATATGAATGGGAACGGGTGGCCTGGATCAACTGCAAGTGGCGTAAGAATCGGAAACACCTGCGTAAGGAATCGATCCTTAAGCCAGGAGCGTTCTGCCGCCGATAGTTCGTCATAGTCACACAACTGAACGTTAGCCTTTTCCCTTAGAAGCGGCTTCAGCTCCTTTTCAAAAAAGGACGTTAACCGACGCTGAAGAATCTGCGTTGCATCACGGATCAGCGAGAGCTGTTCGGTGGGTGTTTTGCCATCAATAGAAAGTGCGGTCACGCCAGCCGCTTCCTGACGCTTGAGCCCACCCACTCGTTTACGGGTAAACTCGTCGAGATTGGAGGCCGTGATGGAAACAAATCTAGCACGTTCGAGCAATGGAACTCGCTCATCAAGCGCCTGGCAGAGTACACGCCAGTCAAAATCCAGCCAACTCAATTCGCGGTTGAAAAACAGGCGAGTATCATCTAGCGATATTTTGCCGTTGCTCCGTAACGTCTCCACCGGCACAGCGGACTCCGGTCTCCACGGCTCAAACGGAGCCGTGAAAGAATCCGACACCGAACGATAGCCAAAACCGGTTTGTGATTCCTCTGCATTCATATTTTCTATGTCTGGTAACATGTCTGATTTACTCGCCCAACACAAAGTGAACTAACCGGCTAATCCCTGCCACTCCAGGTATCGCCTGGATTCTATCTCTTTCCGCGTCTGCTGAAGTTCGATAATTCGCGTCTGTATCTCCCGAATCTGATCCCGATCCCCGGTAGCACGTCCCATCAACTGTTGTTCTTGTTGGATCGCCGCATCAAGACGATCCAGCTTTAGCAAAGTCATGGCACTTGTAGCCGATTCCTTAGGATCGCCGTGTATTCGTGGTACGGTAATCTTCTTCTTCTCCCAGTTTGCAGACGGCTCATGTACGTCAAGGAGGACCTCTGCGGACAAATTCTGCACTCGCTCACCCAGAGAACCATTAAGGAGTTGATTCTTGTCAACAGTTCCCGACTGGTACATCTCAAGCAGCGTCGAAGCGATCGTCCGGCTTGCCCCTTCGGTAAACTCGCCAAGCGACATGTGCGACAAAACGAATTCGACGATTGGTGCTCCATACTCGAGCATTAGACGCAACAGCGCCTTCTCCTCTGGAAGCGGAGTTACGTAATGGACAGCGGTCGCGCGAGTTGGATCAATCTCGATCTGCTCACGCGCAGGCTGTAGCCTTTCTCGCCGCGGTCTACCCGAACGTCTCTGCTTTCGTATACCATCCAGGACCTGATAGATTGTGATATCCGGAAGCCCCATTATGTCGCTGGCGCGTCGGATATACCGTTCCCTGACTAGCGTATCGGGAATTCTGGAAATCGATTCCAGAACGGAGCGATATCCCGCTGCTTCGGCCTCAGGAGTGTTGAGATCAGCGTCGTCAACCGCGACCCGATATTTGAAAGCAACAAAGTCATCTCTCTCGTCGCGAAGGAAGCGCTCGAATTCTTGGCTGCCGACTTTAGTTACATACGTATCTGGATCTTCACCATCCGGGAGTTGCACCACGTACGCGGCAAGTCCGTTTTCGAGGATCAGGTCGATTCCGCGGATCGTCGCATTTGCACCGGCACTATCGGCATCATAGACAAGGACAATTAGGTCACAATACTGTTTGAGTGACCGAATCTGTTCTACCGTCAACGCGGTTCCGCTCGAGGCTACTACATTCTCGATGCCCGCCTGACTTAAGGAGATTACATCCGTGTACCCCTCAACCATTATCACTTCGGCCTTCTTTCGAATTGCCTGTTTCGCCTGATAAAGACCGTACAATTCACGGCTTTTATGGTAGACAATTGTCTCTGGCGAATTGATGTACTTCGGTTTATCAGCGGGGTCAAGAATACGTCCGCCAAAACCGACTACGCGACCAACTTTGGAAAGAATCGGAAAGATGACTCTATTCCGATAGCGATCATAAATTCCAGAGCCGTCTTTACGGTTGAGGACGAGTCCTGCTTTTTCGAGAGATTCCGTTGTGATGCCGGCCTTCGCGGCATCATCGGCAAGGGTACTCCAACCGTCTGGCGCATAGCCTAGTCCAAATTTTTTAATTGACGCTGGCGTCGTACTTCGAGACTCGGTCAAATATGCCAACGCAGTCGCACCTTCCTTGTACTGCGTGAGCCGATCGTAGAAAAACCGAGCTGCAAAACGCAAAGCGTGGTAGACTGCTTCTGTCGGATCGTTCTTGTCCGGCGCATCCTCTTCTGGAATATGCACGTTCGCGCGATCAGCAAGTGCGCGAACTGCCTCAGGAAAGGAGGTGTTTTCAATCCGCATTAGAAATTGAAATACATCACCACCGACCCCGCACCCGAAACACTTAAAGATCTGCATCTTCGGGTTCACATTGAACGACGGTGTCTTTTCATTGTGAAACGGACACAAACCAATGAAGTTGGAGCCCCGTTTCTTCATGCGCACAAAATCGCTCACGATGTCTACAACATCGGTGCACGAACGTACCTCTTCTATTTTGTCATCCTGAATCCGCATTAGTTATACGATCCGCAAGAAAGGGGTTCTATCGCTCAACGACCATCGAGAGCGAGGCATCTTCGACCGGGCCAACTTCAGGCTTGTCAGAGCATTGACAGGAATTCAATGTCAGGCTGATTACAAACAGGACGGCAAAAGCAAGCTTCATGGATTGTCAAGATTTCGTTTCAAATTGCAGACTCAATTTAGCTAGTTTCGCCCTTGGAGACCGAGAATTATGTGTCCCAATTCGTAGAAATTCGGCTTCCAAATAC
>CBDTVC010000490.1:0-3409 GCA_965363925.1 uncultured bacterium
TCCGTTCGGATCTGTTCTTCATAACGAGGGTCTGTAAGGAGGACGGCGTCAGATTCGCCGACAACAACCATTGCGTTTGACCCTGTGAAACCAGTCAGCCACCGGATGTCCGGCAAGTGAACCAGTAAGACATCCGTGCAATTGTGTTGCTCTAACAGCGAGCGAACGACCTCCACTCGGCTCTTGGCGGAGATCATTCCCATGGTGTTAGATCGTGCGCGAATTATAATTCGGAGACTCTTTGGTGATGGCCACGTCATGCGGATGGCTTTCTCGCACGCCCGAACCAGTCACTCTTACAAATTGAGCCTTCTCAAACAGCTGGTCAACGGTCTCACACCCGGTATAGCCCATCGCTGCGCGGAGGCCTCCAATAATCTGGTACATGACCTCGCCAAGAGTGCCGCCGTACGGGACACGGCCCTCGATGCCTTCGGGGACGAGTTTCTTGATGTCATCTTCGGCATCCTGAAAGTAGCGATCAGAGCTTCCATCTTTCATTGCGCCAAGAGAACCCATTCCACGATATGATTTGAACTTTCGGCCTTCGTACAGAATCGTCTCACCAGGACTTTCTTCAACTCTCGCAAACATTCCTCCAACCATTACGCTGTTGGCTCCTGCTGCGAGGGCTTTCGGAACATCTCCGGTTTGTTTGATGCCGCCATCCGCAATAATTGGGATTCCTCGCTCGCGTGCGACACTGGCACAATCAAGGATTGCGGTGAGTTGTGGCACGCCGACTCCGGCCACGACCCGAGTTGTACAAATGGAGCCCGGACCAATGCCCACTTTGACGGCATCCGCACCCGCATCGATCAAGGCGATAGTCGCGTCGGCAGTCGCGACGTTTCCGGCAATCACATCGAGGTCAGGAAAAGTAGTTTTGACTTCAGTGACTGATCGGATGACCGCAGCGGAATGACCATGGGCCGTATCGACAATAACAAAGTCTGCACTTGCCGCTACAAGTGCGGAGACGCGTTCAAGAAGCTCAGCAGTTACGCCAACGGCGGCACCCACACGAAGACGACCGTGTTCGTCCTTGCACGCCAGCGGGAATTGGCGCTTTTTCTGAATGTCCTTGAAGGTGATTAATCCACTGAGATTGCCGTCCTCATCGACGACCGGCAATTTTTCGATTTTGTGCTGTTGCAGCAGCTCTTCAGCTTGTTCTAGTGTCGTTCCGATCGGGGCAGTTATCAGACGATCCTTCGTCATGATCGAAGAAAGCGGGACTCCTAGGTCTAGCTGAAATCGAAGATCCCGATTCGTAACTATCCCCACGAGTTTCCGACCACTTGTCACGGGAATTCCTCCGATGGAATTCTGAGACATCATGCGCCGCGCGTCCGAGACAGTCGCATCCGCTGGCAACGTGAGTGGGTCACGGATCATCCCGCTCTCACTTCGCTTGACTCGACGCACCTCGTCGGCTTGGCGTTCGATGCTCATGTTCTTGTGCAGAACGCCAACTCCGCCTTCGCGGGCTATGGCAATCGCCAGCGTCGATTCGGTCACAGTGTCCATGGCTGCCGACAGCAACGGGATGTTCAACCGAATTGATCGAGTGAGATTCGTTGACGTATCTACCTCGCGGGGCATGACGGATGACGCTCCAGGGATAAGGAGAACGTCGTCATAGGTAAGCCCCTCACCCCTGATCTTGTCGAAAAGGCTGTGGTGCATGATCATCTATTGGAATGAGTAGTGAATCGTACGGTTATAGCAATACGTTATAACATTGCGGCGCTTTACAGGTCACGTTTGGCCCTTTAAGCCAACGCCGCGCCGCAACCGAGCAACCTCCTTCTTGGAAAGATTCCGCCACTTGCCTTTGCGTATTCCTTTGCAATCTAGTCCTGCGTACTGAACACGCTCAAGGGACTTAACTTCAAATCCGAGTGCCTCGATCATTCGGCGCACCTGACGGTTTCTGCCTTCGTGTATTTGTATCAAAATATTCGTCGGGTCGCTATCCGCGTAGGCGGCATACTCCGGTTTTGCGAGGCCGTCTTCGAGCATGACACCTTCCCTGAGTTGCTCAAGTTTAGCAAGGGGCAGCGCTTGGTTCAGACCAGCAACGTATAGTTTCTGCACCTCGTAGCTCGGATGCATGAGCCGGTTCGCCAAATCGCCGTCGTTCGTCAGTATCAGAGCGCCCGTTGTGTGGCGATCGAGCCGACCAACAGGAAAGAGACCACGCTTTTCACTATCGGGAATCGACAACAAATCGAGAACGGTGCGTCTGCTGCGTTCGTCCGATGTCGTCGTAATCGTGTCCGTCGGTTTGTTGAGTAAGACATACGTGAGGCCCAACGGAGTGATTGACTTTCCGTTGACTACTACCGTGTCGCTGGCCGAAAGTCGAGTTCCCATTTCCGTTACAACGCTGCCGTTCACCACCACAGAACCAGCCGCAATCAGGTCGTCCGCCTTCCTTCGCGAACAAAGGCCGGACTGGGCGATGAAACGGTTTAGGCGTATCCCTTCTACGGATTCAGTGGACTCCGGGCGCGGCTTTTTGTCAAGAACAGGGGGGCGACGCTTGTTAGCTGCCATCGGGGTCAGTATCTGATCCATGTGACAAGTGTGTAGAGCCGGTGTCGGTCTCGGGCGGGGCACCGTCTCCTGACGATGCATCTGCCGTTTCGGACAATACCGATAAGGGCGATGTTATTTGAATTTCAATCGCGCTCTCGTTTGCAACAGTAGCTCCTGACGGACTAATAGAATGTTGTTCGCTGAGTTCGGAATCGTCGGGAAGATCCAGTCCCTGTTTCATCAGTAGGTGTGCCTTTTCCGAACTGAATGACGGGTCGTTCAACAGTTCTTCCATTTCTCGCAACGTTGGGAGATCGTCGAGCGAGGCCAATCCAAACTTGTCCATAAACAGTTCGGTCGAACGATAAAGAAGTGGTTTGCCAACACTCTCACTGCGGCCGCCAATTTCAACAAAACCGAGCTCCATCAGACGCCGAATCGCGTAATCACTATCCACTCCACGGATGTGATCGATTTCCGGCTTTGTCGCCGGTTGTTTATACGCAAGAATCGCAAGGGTCTCAAGTAACGAACGAGAAAGTTTGGTTTCACGGTGCTGGAAATACATCGCCTTCAGATAGGATGCATAAGCGGGATCAGTCGCCATTCGATACCCTTCTCCCCACTCGCGAATGCGAAAAGAGCGCTGGCCGTTTTCGTACACGGAGTTCAACCAATCGACGGCTTCGTCAATCATCTGAGGTGTTGGTCGCTCACCAGTTGTATCATCAATGATGTCGCAGATTCGGCCCGCTGACAGAGACTCTTCAGCACCAAAAATCAGTGCCTCCACAATACCGAGCAGCTCTTTGACGTCGAACGATGACTCGTCAACCAAGGCCTCAGAATTAATCTCCGAATCAGG
>CBDTVC010000491.1:0-3408 GCA_965363925.1 uncultured bacterium
AAATAGTAGTTTTGGTCTCGAAAAGACCGCTAGCCCGTCTGCGCAGATGGGCATAGTAGTATCGTAATGTGTCGTGCAGCGAACCTGCACTTGCGCAGATCGACCTGAATTGCGTGGTCGACTGGACACTCATCTCGTCCGGTATCGGCAGTGGGTCGATTTGATTTTAGCTGATAGAGTTCTTGCTGCTAATTGTCCCCCAAGTGGACGTTGTCTGCGGCGGGCTTTGCTGCCGAAATCAAGCGAAATACGAGCAAAAAGTCCGTCGAGCGGGCGCAAGCAGGGTTTTTGTGAGTCAGAATATTTTCGCAATATTGCCGAGACGCAATTGGGGTGTAGGAACTCGGCCTCCAGTATGAAACGCAAGGATCACATCGTGCCGTGGATCAGTAACTACTGTGCGCACGCCAAGAACTCGTTCGCACAGTTGCACCGGTAAGCTGCCACACTAAACGACAGATCGCGATGAAAGAACCAGTAGCCAAGTCTCTCGAACAGAAATTGAAGGACTGGAAGAGTCCCGTCGAAATGCTGCGCAATTCGGAGGTGGGACCTTATGTCTTTCCGATCGCCAGCGAATACAGTAATTGGCGCGACGAACAGGAAGCCTGGCAGAAGACAGCCGTTATGTTTGACCTTTCGAATCACATGACGGATGTGCAGTTCGAAGGGCCGGACGTACACCGACTGCTATCCGATCTTGCCGTAAACAGCTTTGCAAAATTCGGCAAAGGCAAAGCCAAACAAATGGTCTGTTGCAACGACGACGGCTTTGTTATCGGCGACGCAATTTTGTTTGGCCTGGGCGACAACAAGGTCAACATAAGCGGGCGACCATCGGTACCGAACTGGGTTGCTTATAATGCCGAGATTGGCGACTACGACGTGACGGTTTCCCGAGACAATCGTTCAGTTTCCAATGCGGCCGGGCGCGAGAAGTATCGTTTTCAGGTTCAGGGCCCTAACTCTGCCGAGATCCTCAGGCGGGCAGTGGGCGGGACATTACCTGACATAAAGTTTTTCAACATCGGCGAAGTCATGATCGCGGGTTGTCGTGTTAACGCCCTTAACCATGGCATGTCGCGAACCGGCGGCCTTGAGCTTTGGGGGGCAAGTGCGGATGCCGAGACGGTTCGCTCGGCGCTAATGGATGCGGGCAAAGACCTGGGGCTCACGCCCGTCGGGGCCCGCGCATACTCAACGGTTTCTCCTGAATCTGGCTGGATCCCTTCGCCAATGCCCGCCATCTTCACCGGCAAGTCAATGCGTGCCTATCGCGAGTGGCTTCCTGCAACTGGCTTCGAAGCAAACGCGTCACTCGGTGGCAGTTACTATTCCGACAACATCGAAGACTACTACCAAACACCGTGGGACCTTGGCTATGGGCGGCACGTCAAGTTTGATCACGACTTCCTGGGTCGCGCGGCTCTCGAAAAAATTGCGGATAAACCACATCGTCAAAAGGTCTGGCTGGTCTGGAATGACGACGACGTGACCGGCGTTGTTAGAAGCATGTTTGGAAAGGGTGATCGCTCCAAGTATTTGGAGATGCCTGGTGCACAGTATTCAACCCTTCCGTTTGACAAGGTCTTGCAGAACGGCGACCTGATCGGTTTGTCGACCTACAACGTCTACACGGTCAACGTCGGGCACTGGTTTTCGCTGGCTATGGTGGACGCCGACAAAGCCGTCGATGGTGCCGAAGCCGTGCTCGTGTGGGGTGAAGAAAATGGAGGTTCCGCTAAACCAATTGTCGAGCGTCACGTCCAGGCGGACGTCCGCGTTACAATCCACACTTCAAGTCCCATTCAGAGTTAGCGTTCAGGCTTTCGCCTTGAAGAAGAGCGCCCAGGCGTTCGCCACATAATGAACTCCATTTTTGCCGTCACCATGCGACCATGATCTACGAGATTGAAAAACTGATCAAAGGGCCGCTGTTTGACTGCCAGAACTGCGGACAGTGTGTCTTGACACACACCCGGTTGATCTGCCCGATGAACTGCCCGAAGGGGCTCCGAAATGGGCCGTGCGGTGGGACCCTTGATGGCAAATGCGAGGTAATTCCCGAACGCCAGTGTGTATGGATGCGGATCGACCAGCGCAAGCCAATCAATCCGGACACGCTACATGTCCCCGTGAATCCAGCGCTATTTGATTCTGCGAGCTACGTAAATCTATTCAACGGGAAGGACCGCGAAACGCGTCTTCCCCACGAGGTTGTTGACAACAGCCATATCGCAGCCACGTCCAATTTGGCGCGGAAGATGTACAACGGTGAATTTGTGGTCACGCTGGAGATTGCTTCCCCCTTGACTACAAAAGGATTGGCGCGCGTCGAGCGGACAGTCTCGCGCGTTGCTGAACATGTTGATGCGATCAACACAACTACTAATGCGGGTGGCGTTCCGTCACTGCATTCGATTGAAACGGCAGAGGTTGTCACCGCTCATGGCGTGGAGGCCGTAATACAATTCTGTGGCCGAGATGAGAGCTCGCAAGATTTTCTGAATTCGCTTGAGGCAGCCATTGACCGTCAACACAAGAACTTCCTCTTTCTGACCGGTGACTGGTTGCCGCAGGTTAAGAGGGCCGTGAGTCAGGATTCCTGGTTTCCGATGGATAGCCTCCAGATGATCCATCTGGCTAATACCCATTTGCCCGACTTCCAGGCGAGAACCGGCGTAGTGCCCTACATAGGCGTGGCCTCTAATCCGTTTTCGACTCCGATGGAAGTGACCGTCCAACGGTTGCACAACAAAAGGCATGCGGGCGCACGGTTTAGTCAAACCCAGGCAATCACAAATGTTGAGATCTACGCCAAGTGGTACAAGGAAGTCCGGAGCGGACGCGAAGATGCTCCGCGACTAACGATCCCTTCGATTCCGTTAGTCGGGAGCCGACGGGCGTTCGAAATACTCTGCCGACTGCCCGGGGTGTTTGTCGACAAGTCGTTGCATCGGGTAATGGAGAACGAATCGTTTCAACGCCAAGCTCTTGAGTGGGCTTTTGATATTGCAGAAGGTGTGACTGAACACGGCGCAGCCGGAGTGCATGTGATGAACTTTGGAATGCCCCCAGACTTGATTAACGAATTTCTGATAGAGATCAAGAGTCGGGCTGAGGAAGCGCGAAACCGGGGCGGTACGTCAAACCATGAGCTAAAAGGTCACTAGTTAAGGACCAGAACCTGTACCTGTACCTTCAGCAGGGAAGGCGAAGAATGGAAGCGTCAATGCTGTCGGAACCCAACTAAATCAATCAGGCTGGGTGTTTTCTGGATGTAACGACCGTTGGATGAGGCAATCGGATTAGAAATCTCGCACTAGTAATTAAGTGCCACTTCTTCAATCCGAGGTTCAGAACAAAATGAAAACTCCAAAATTGGTTTCGCTACTCTGTCTTACCGCG
>CBDTVC010000492.1:0-3404 GCA_965363925.1 uncultured bacterium
TGACGTTTGTCGGGGCCTCCGAACAGTCGTTTGACAAAGGCCAAAAGCTCCGCCCGCTCGGCGTCTGAGCCCGCCAGCACTTCAAGCCTCCCATTTTCTGAGGCTGAGAGTTCGTCGTAGCGGGAGATTAATGAAGAAAAGTCGTCTTGCATTGAACTGATTTGCAACTGAATAAAGGTGGTAAGTAGACCCTGACAAGATCTATCATCCGTCATCAAAGAAGAATTTTCTCAGCGCGGCATCTTTTCGGAGCTTGATGATCGTTCGGTGTCCGTACGATCGCAAAATTGGAATGGGCCGGCTCAATCGATCCGACATTTGCTGATAAGACAATCCATCTAGCACTTTCATGGTTGCAATTTCCTGAAGATACCGGGGCAGCCTGTTGATCGCCGCAGCCACAGCCTCGCGCGTTCGAGCAGCGTCCCAGTCCAGCTCCACGGCCGACTCAGCGACGGTCGACAGGATCGGATACTGATTGGACTTTCTGAGCGACCCAAATGAAACGCCAGGTCCAGTTTCGTCCGTCACTTCCCTGGTCGAACCGCGAAATCGATCAACCGAAATCTTTGGCTCAGCCAACGATTCGTCGGCTAATGGCGGCGCTGATGGCTCATCAAGCGATACCATCGTACGACGACTTCTGACGAAATTGAGAAATGTGTTCCGGCACACGACGCTTACCCATTGTGCGTAGCGACCGGTAGCGACCGTGCTTCGCCCTTTACGGATTTTTACAAACCCGGAGTCGATCATCGATTCAAGGTCGGCGGCCGTCACAGCACTATTGCTCAAACATTTACCCACAAAATATCGGCGGACAAAGCAGTAAGTCCAGACATCAAGAACCCGACTGGTACTGTCGTCACCCCGCTTTAAGTAATTAGCGAAATACTCGTTTACTGTCCCAAAATCATCAACTGCGAACGGAAGGTGTTGTGCCAAGCGATCCATCGGACCGAATCTGTTGGATCGGGACGGCACCTCTCTTTGATTAGAAGAGCTGTTGTCGGACACGGTAACCCTCTCTTTGCGGCGGTTTTGAATCGAAAGTAAAAGCCCGTGTACAGCCAGAAGCCGCACGTCGGAGCAGGTCGCAGCACGTTGCAGGAGTGGATTCTCGCACTCCAATGCGACTCGCCCTAAAGAGTAGAGGATGTAATCCGGCAATTCAACAGCACGCTTGCCGGGAATAAAGGGAGAGAATTCCGATAACAGTAACGCACGCGCGTTTTTTTGGCATTTTAGCCGAATAAGCAAGACAATCGAGCTCTGAACGACCGAATCCGATTGACAACTCCACCAAATCGCCGTAAATTACCTGACTTTCGCAAAGCCGCGCCCAGTCGGCAAAGCTAGTTAAGGCAGCATCGATTAACGTCTTGAGTTGACGCCGAACCGATTCCTCCGTATCAGATAGATTTGAGATGAACGTAAATAGCTATAGAACTGTCAGCACCAAACCGGCCGAAGTGGACCGGAAGTGGTACATCATTGATGCTGAAAAACAGGTTGTTGGTCGGCTTTCGTCGCGCGTTGCGGCGTTACTCCGCGGCAAGCACAAGCCTACTTTCACGCCACACGTTGATACGGGCGATTTTGTGATCGTTATCAATGCGGAGAAGGCCCGTTTTTCTGGCCAGAAAGAAACCGACAAAGAGTATTTCAGCTACAGCGGTTATCCCGGTGGCGCCAAGTTTCAGACGCCGAAGCAGATTCGTGTTCGCCGGCCTACATTCATCGTTGAGACGGCGATCCGAGGGATGTTGCCGAAGGGTCCTCTGGGACGACAGATGTTCAGGAAGTTGAAGGTCTATGCAGGAACAGAGCATCCGCATGAGGCACAGAAGCCTGAGACGATCACGCTATAATTAGTGTAGCGTGTGTCGGGCAACCCCGGCCGCGAAGTATAAAGTAATTCAGTTAAGATCCCGTAGGTGCCGATTCGTCAGCGACTGGATCCAATTTGAAGGAGATTTGATAGATGGCAGCACCCGTTCAATATCAGGCAGTTGGTCGTCGTAAGACCTCGGTTGCGCGCGTATATCTACGCCCGGGCTCAGGCAAAGTAATTGTTAACAAGCGACCAATCGAAGAGTATTTCCCACTCGACTTTCGTCGCCGGCTGATTACGCTGCCGATGGATATTACCGAGACGGCTGGGCAGTTTGACATTCTTGTCAACGCCAAAGGCGGCGGAATCACTGGCCAAGCTGGCGCAACGCAATTGGGAATTGCTCGTGCCCTGCTTGAATTCAACGCAGAGTTTCGCAAGGCGTTGCGCGACGCGGGAATGTTGACGCGTGACCCACGAATGGTTGAACGTAAAAAATACGGACAGCCTAAAGCACGTAAACGATTCCAGTTCTCGAAGCGCTAGAATTTGTTTGGAACTGTTATCGCCACAGCGACACAGTTCACCTCTCGGCCTGCTAGACACGAGACCGCATCGGTTTCGAACTGCAGGCAGAAACACCCGGGGAAACACAACAAGTGGTTTTCGGGAGAACAAGGTTGTCGAGTGTTAACCACACGGGTTTTCGCTTTATCAACCATAATCCGCATATCGTCTGATGCCCTCCGGGGTGACGACCTTGGGGATCGCGCCGTGCCTCGCCAGGAAACTGTCGAGTTATCGGTTCTCCGGTCCACGATCCAAGTTCGTTTCGGTGAGCAGTTGACGACGATAGAGGCCCAACCCTTACATACGATACAATGAGTGAAAACGCCCAGACGCAGGCTGATGGCCATCGCGCATCCGTAGAGCAACTCCTTAAGGCAGGCACACACTTCGGCCACCTTACGAGTCGTTGGAATCCCAAGATGAAGAATTACGTCTTCATGGAACGTAATGGGATCCACATCATCGACCTTACCAAATCCCAGCGATTGCTTGACGAAGCGGCTGATGCTGCTGCCCGTTTTGCCCGTGCAGGGAAGAGCATTCTCTTTACTGGCACGAAGAAGCAGGGGCGTGACATCCTTCGCCAACATGCCGATTCCTGTGAAACGCCGTACGTCGTCGAACGATGGTTGGGTGGAACGCTGACAAACTTCCAGACGATTCGCAAGAGTATCCGCCGAATGGAGGATCTCATCAAGATGGAAGAAGACGGAACGCTTGCACAGCTCAAAAAGAAAGAACGCCTGATGAAGGCACGCGAGCGCACAAAGCTTGAAAAGGTACTACTCGGTATTTCAAAAATGCCGCGCCTTCCCGGAGCGTTGTTTGTCGTCGACATCAATCGCGAACACATCGCTGTTAAAGAAGCCCGAAAGCTTGGCATCCCGATCATCGCAATGGTTGACACCAACTGTGATCCGGATCTGGTGAACTTTCCGATACCATCCAACGATGACGCGCTGAAGTCAGTGCGCCTGTTGGTGGAAGAGTTGGTCGACTC
>CBDTVC010000493.1:0-3401 GCA_965363925.1 uncultured bacterium
AGGGAGTCAAATGCTTCGCTGGCATCAGAGAAGAAACCTGCCCCGATCGCTGCAGCTCGCGCGGCACCATCCGCACCGTCGGTGTCGTACAATTCCACGACACAATCCGTAACAGTCGCAAATATATTGCGAAAAGTTGGGCTAAGAAAAAGATTGGCGTTTCCGGCTCTGATTCGATCACGCCGAACGTCCAATTGCTTTAAAATGTTAAAGCCCATGTTCATAGCGAATACAATTCCCTCGACAGCGGCCCGTGCCACGTGTTGCTCGGTGTGTCGATTAAAGTCAAGGTTTAGAATTGACGCGTTTGGCCGACGATTCTCGAGGATCCTTTCAGCCCCGTTGCCAAACGGATACAACAACAAACCGTCAGCACCAAGAGGCGCGGCAGCCACGCTTTCATTTAGGTGCTCGTACGATATCGGGGCACCACTGGCCGAGAACAATCGCCGAAGCCATGAATAAAGAATGCCAGCCCCGTTGACGCAAATCAGAATACCGTTGCGCTTTGACGTGGCCGTGTCGGTGGGATGGAGGAAAGTGTTGATTCGAGACTTCGGGTCGTAAGCGTCTTTATCTGTCACCGCATAGATTATCCCAGACGTGCCTGCGGTTGCGGCGACCTCACCGGGATTCAGGACGTTTAACGACATGGCGCTGTTGGGTACATCACCGGCCCGATACGTAATGCGGACGTTTCGATTAAGCCCTAGCTGATCCGCAATATCTGGCTCGATGAGCGCTTGGTCTCCGATCGCCGGAACCAAATCGGGCACCAGGTCGGATGAGAAGCCGAAGTGATCGAGTATAGTTGTAGAGACACGACGATTTGGGAAGTCGAGAAAGACACCTTCCGAAAGGCCTGTATGTGTGGTTGTTACACGACCGCTGAATTTCATAGCAATGAAGTCGCCGGGGAGCATAAACTTGGCGGCCCGTTTAAAGATATCCGGCTGATTCCGTTTGACCCATGCTAGCTTTGATGCCGTGAAATTTCCCGGCGAGTTCAGCAGCTCGGGCAGGCAGATATCTGCACCGATCTTCTCAAATGCACTCGCGCCGATTTCGACCGCACGACTGTCGCACCAAAGGATCGATTTCCGAAGGACTCTATTATCCTTGTCGACAAGTACGAGCCCGTGCATCTGGTACGAAATCCCAACCGCCGCAATTTGTTTGGTATCGACCTTTGAGCTCTGCACGATTAGGCCATAGGCGGATAGGAAATTCTCCCACCACATAGCCGGGTCTTGTTCAGCAAATCCGGGCTCAGGCGAATCGATCACCTGTTCATGAGGCGGGTATGTCGCGCGGGCAACAGTCACCCCGGATGCAGCATCCAGTACGGATACCTTAACCGACGAAGTGCCGACGTCGATTCCAAGAAAGAGATTGCTCATGCGCTAAGATTAGGTTTGTCGGCCATGTCGGGGAACTACAAGTCGACAATTTGGCACCAATTGTCGGACAGTGCAAATATTTCTGTGTAAATCTTCCAATCGTTTGTATGCTCATCAGCAAGCGATTACAAAGTGGAGCCCGATAGTGCTCATTTTTTCAATTTAACTGAAGGCCGTGCTGGTGGGGGAGGAATCAATGCACCGTGGAGGAGAGCCTGTCACCCAATCGTGGACGAGCCGGTTGTGGAGGCTTGGTACCCGGTTGCTTCTAGTAGCGTTTGTGTTCAGCATCGCGACAACTCTTCCACTTCGCTGGTTAAATCCGCCAACATCGGCGTTTATTATTTTCGACTCAGCGGACGTCTTGGCAAAACGCATCTGGTTTCCGCTGCAGGATGTTGCCGGCGCTGTTCCTCTTGCGATCGTCGCAGCTGAAGATCAGAAATTCCCTGTGCATCATGGATTTGACCTGGAGGCCATCAGTGATGCAATGTCAGAAGAGCGTGGACGTACGCGCGGTGCAAGTACGATCACTCAGCAACTTGCCAAGAACCTGTACTTATGGTCAGGGCGGAGCGTTGTTCGTAAAGGGATCGAGGCGTGGATGACGGTTCTGCTTGAGCTATTCTTGCCAAAGCAGCGCATTCTGGAGCTGTATGTCAACGTGGTGGAATTCGGCCCAGGCATTTACGGAATTGGTGCCGCCTCGAGAGAGCACTTTGGGAAGCAGCCGATGCAATTGACGCGTCGCGAAGCAGCACTGTTGGCAGCTGTGTTGCCGAATCCTAAAAGTCGGTCGGCAGCGCGTCCGTCCGCGTATGTTAATCGTCGGGCATCCGACATTCAGCGCATGATGGGACAATTGGGAGACGGGTACATCGACTAGTGCAGGGCGGAGTACTTGGCACTCGTCTGTCCCGATTTCCGATCAACCGCCGGTAAGGCTCATAAAGTCATCCCAATGTAGCGTCTCTACTCCGGGACCTGGCTGCATGAGATTCTGGGCGATCGCACTAGCCAGGAGGTCAACGGGAATGCCGCGATACTTGCGTAATCCTCCAAACAAGAGTGGTTTCAACTTCGGCCATACTGCCAACGTTAAAGCCTGACTGAGGCCGTATCGGTTTGTTGGCGTTAGAATCATGGACGGTTGAAAAATACTCAGCCGTTCGAAGCCGAGTTCTACCAAAGTGGCAACGAGTTCACCTTTTGTCCGGAGGTAGAATGATCGTGATTGCGCGTTTGCGCCGACGGAACCCAGCAGCTCGAAATGTTTTACGCCTGCCGCTTTACAGGCAATTGCGAAATCGATCACCGTGAGCTTGTCAATTTTGACAAATTGCTCCTTGTCAACCTTGGATGGTTCCCCAACACCAAGAGTGCAAATTGCACAGTCATGGCCGTGGACAAGTGACTGATACGATCGCGGGTCGAACAGGTCGACGACATGCTGTGTAACACGGTCGGAGTCGTCACCGCTAACCGGATGGGCCGCGGTGGATTTGGAAATACCGTCCAGCGGTCGTCTTCCGAGGGTCGTCAGTTTTGAAACCTGATCCCGTCCAACGAGCTCGCGAGCAACCCGGCTACCGACCGCTCCGGTGGCGCCGATCATAACAATCGATTTTGTCGTCCCTGAGGCTCTGGTCGCGAGACCGTTTGGTACGCTGGGTGTGGGCGTATTTTTCATGTTGGGTGCCGTGCAAGCTTGCCTGCGTGTTAACTACAAGAGCAAAGTCTGTTGCAGTTTTCTTCCGGGATTCTGGACGAGTGTACTTGTAATATAACGACTCGTTGCCGGAGTGCGGCCCGTTCAAGTTTTGCGCGCCGAGTGATTGCTATTCGGAAACGACCTCTCGCACGCAGCGATTAGCGCGCACGGTTGTAGTTGGACCGTGTTACCGAAAGGTGCTAAATCCGGTCAGATGAATTGTTGTCGCCTCGGGTTTTCGAGGCTGCCGGCATTGGTCGACGTATGTGCGTTCACCAACCACGGCTCTC
>CBDTVC010000494.1:0-3393 GCA_965363925.1 uncultured bacterium
TCGGGTTCCTGAAACCAGGAGTTGCCGGGCGGATGGGCTGATCGTACGACAGTTCTGCGTATTGTGAACTCAGGCCTGCCGAATCTTGAGCGACATCATCATTGTCGATGACCACCTCATTTGTCTGGATGTCACGCTCTCGGGGTAGCAAAACCTGCGCGCCCGCATTCTCGAGCATCGGCACAAGGTATTGTAGCGAAAAAGCAAGGGGAAGCTTGTCTTCGACTGCCTGGAATAGTCGGGCGCGTTGCCATTCCCATCGATCGAGGGTAGGCTCGTAGTACCATCCGTGAGAGGGCCACATCGCGATGTGACGTCCGCTGAGGAGTGATTGGTTGAGCCAGGGCTGGTCGAGGTTTTGGGTGAGGGGCTGCGGCTGAAGCGGCAGGCCATCGAGCACGGCTAGATCAGAGTCAACCGAGCGATGGATTCGGGGTAAGCGGGCGACGTCGATTTGATCACTCGTCCTATAAAGATTTGGTTCCAACGCTGACACTTCCGTACCTCGGGACCAAATCTCAATGCGGCTCGAACTAGACCGTAACAACTCGGCAACCGTGGAGTAGAGCTTCGAGATTCCGCCTGACCGGAAAGGAGCGTTAGCCAAATCGTCGTTGAAGAAGATTCGGAGCGTGTCAGTGGCCACCTGTATGGAATCGACCCTCGAAGACTTCGAGTAGCCCAAAGACTGGAAGTCACGGTTCGTCGCGACGCTTTTTGCCCGCCGCTCCACGGAGGCAAAGGAACTCCCGGAACTACAGCCACTGCTAATGAACAGGAGCGACACCACGCCGAAAATAATCAGTTTGTGCAGAGATTGGCCTAAGACCAGAAACGGGTTGATATAGTTGACGTACATCCGGCGCCTTTGCGGAACAATAATCGGGTTAGAATTGACTGCAAGGCCAAATCTACGCTATACTAACAGCTTAACCATTTCAACGTTATAATAACTAGCGGAGTATCAAATGCGCATAGCTACCACTTTTGCATTACTCGCGGTCCTTACTGTTGGTATTGCAAGCGCTCAGAATACAGAATACGTTTTCAACCCTGAACGTACGGGCGAATTGACAGATGCATTCCCGAATACAGTTCAAAACGGGGCACGCGGCCTTTCCGGTCCTTGGGACCTTGACCAGGACGGCAAGCTCGAAATGCTTGTCGCGCAGCACAACTCCGCGGGCGGCCGAGTCCATGTAATCGAAAACTCCGGTCTGGATACTTGGGAGCTCGTTTATACCACTGCATTCCTGGACTCAACGAACAGCAGTAGTAACGCACGTTATGCGACCGCTGGAGACCTTGATGGTGACGGTTCCTGGGAAATTATTTATGTAGCGGGAAATTCGTACAGCGACGCCAATCCTGCTTATACGCATGGCGTTTACGTGTGGGAACACGATGGCGTGGCTGGCTCCGACAATTATGGAACGAGCCCCGCAACGATCGGCAACTACCAGCTCCTGGACGGAGCTATTACCGGTGGCGGTCGAGCCCAGAATATGCACGTGATGGACGTCGACGGTGATGGTCGACAAGAAGTCCTCGTACCGTCAGACGGTGCATCGGCTGTTGACATCATGTACGTACTTTCTGTTGACGGAACGTTTGAACCAAACGGTGCCGGTAGCGGTTTTGAAGTCTGGGAAATCGAATCACGCAATGCTCCTCGCGTTGACGGTTTCGGCGGCGGTAGTCCCTACAACCTGATCCCGGCTGACCTCAACGGAGACGGTCTCATGGAACTCACGTACCACACGTGGAACGATTTGAACTTCTTCAACGCGACGGCGACCGAAGCAGATACCTACGTATTTGCCGACACGTCTGGCGGAGGAGGCTGGTTCCATGCTGCTCCTTCGGATGAGGTTGCCCTTTTCGGCGCCGTGACAGTCGATATTGACAAGGACGGGAACGATGAAGTATTTCACTCGAACCTGTTCACTGGTGGCATCACGGTGCTGGACTATTCTGACACGGACAATCCACTGGATGTAGGTCCGAACAACGTTTTCTACGATGCGATCGATCTGGGTGCCCCCGGTGGGATCACATCTGGAGACGTTGATGGTGACGGACAGCTTGAGTTGATTGCGGGTGGCCCCGGTTATTCTCCGACGTCCTACAACAACGGCCTGCCGTCCACGTATATCCGCATTGCCGAATTCACCGGTGGATCACCATCTGACGGCAGTAACTACGACATCGTTGAAGTCAACACCGGCAGCGACGTGGATACGACTGGATTCAACACAGTATTCCGAGATTCGCTTGGCGTCATGAGCAAATACTTCGTTTACTCACAGTCACGCAGCGGTCAGACGAAAACCGCAGGAGACCCAATCTTCCCATCAGGCATCGTCAATTTTGGTGATGCAGATGGTGACGGACACACAGAGATTGCAGTTTCCTTCCAGGGAGTTGACGATAGCTTAAGCGTCATTGACGAAGTTTGGAATGTTGACTCGCTCCGATTTGACCAGACGGTGCGCGAAATTGTCGAAGCCCCAATGAGAGCTTTCGTTCGCGTTGTTTCGCTTGACGGCGTCACCGTAGCCATCGAAGAAGAACGACTTGTCCTTCCCGGCGACTACAAGCTGTTCGAAAACTATCCGAACCCATTCTCGTCTGAGACAACGATCTCCTTCGAGCTTCCACTAGACAAATCGGTATCCGTTAAGATCTACGACGTAACTGGTCGTGAGGTACGGGCCTTGATCAACGCGGAACTCATGGCAAAAGGAAAACACAGTGTCCGTTGGGACGGGAAAGCGGCCAACGGTGCTTCAGTAGCTTCAGGTACGTACCTGTACGCACTCGAATACGGCAACTTCCGCCAGAGCAAGTCAATGGTTGTTGTTAAATAAGCCAAGATTCGAAACAGTAGTTTGACTGGGGGGACAGGTTTACCTGTCCCCCCTTTTTATTTGGCAATCTACCTGGCACCATTCATCATCGTATCAGACTGTATACGGGTACGAGGTACACGCATTTCTACCAAAACATATTTGTAAAAAACGGTTACCTTTACGTCTTGCTTAGGTACCAATAAAGAAAGCACTTCACAGCCCCCTCCGCTCAATACATAGGCTGTGAGTGTCTACCCTCCGCCGCGGCAGTGCCTGATCGCAGTTGCATTCCGCGATTCACAGGTTGAACATCCGCCAGATAATGAGAAGTATGACTTTTCAACGGACGACCCTCACTGGTCTCTTTCCCCTGCTTGCCATCCTGATTCTCCTGCCGGTCAGCGCCGATGTAGCCAGCGCTCAGGGTAAAATCGCGGGCCGCGTGACCGAAGGAACAACCGGTGAAACACTCATCGGCGTCAACGTCATTCTTGACGGAACAACGCAAGGTACCGTCACGGATAGCGACGGGAACTACATC
>CBDTVC010000495.1:0-3391 GCA_965363925.1 uncultured bacterium
GGTTTGAGCGTCTGCCGGCGCTTCAACGGCGGATCCGTTCACTGACGTGGCTGCCGCAACGCCAACCGTTTCGTCCGTTCGCGACTTAGCTCGCAGCAAGGCTTCAGCAATCTGCTCCAACCGAACAGGTTTGCTCAAGTAGTCGTCCATGCCGGCGACAAAACAGGCTTCGCGATCGGACGCCTGTGCGTCGGCCGTTACGGCGCAGATTCGAGGACGCTTGTCCGAAGCATACAGTTTGCATAGTTGACGGGTTGCTTCGAGGCCGTCCATTTCGGGCATCTGGACGTCCATCAGTACAATGTCGTAGTCCACGTGGCGAACCGATACCAGAGCCTCGAGTCCGTTGGCCACGACATCGGCTTTGTATCCAAGTCGCTCCAACAATCGCAGCGCGACTTTCTGGTTGATCAAGTTGTCTTCTGCGATCAGGATCCGCAATGGGTGTTCGACGCCCATTTGCGTGTTGATCTCTGGCGCGTCGTCATGTGCTCTTGAGCGCTTGTAGTTGTGATCCAGTCCACCGTTGACGGCGTCAAACAACCGGTACAACTTTACTGGCTTAGTGATACGAAATTCGGAGGCATGCTCTTCTGCAACGTCCCGCCTGCCAAACGGCGACATCAAAATCCTTGGCACACCCGGCAGTGCCTTGCCAATTTCGACGCATGTCTGCAACCCATCGATGCCTGGCAGTTCACGATCAATTAGTACAACAGATGCCTTTGCACCTGCCTCAACTGCCCGAACGGCATCTTCGCCTGTCTCGCACAAGGTGCACTGCATGCCCCACGAGCGGAGGTTGTTGGCAAGCATATTCCGGCTTGCCTCATTGTCGTCCACAACGAGAATCGATTTGCCTTCCAACGCAGCCTGAAGGCCTGCCAGTTCGTCGGGCTGGGCAGCCGGGTCGAGCATGGCTTTGAACGTGAAGCTAAACTTGGAGCCTGTCCCGTGTTCAGACTCAACCCAGATCCGACCGCCCATGAGCTCGGTCAATCGTTTGGAGATGGCAAGCCCGAGCCCAGTGCCGCCGTACTTCCGGGTAGTTGACGAATCAGCTTGCGAGAATGCTTTGAACAGTCTTCCGAGGCGGTCGGCTGGAATTCCGACTCCCGAGTCCTGCACACTGACCTGGATGGTCAACTCATTGCCGACGTGTTCCTTGACGGCAGCGCTCACGATTACTTGACCTCGTTTCGTAAACTTGACCGAATTCGACAGGAGGTTTACAACGATTTGTCGCAGGCGCGTGCTGTCGCCCATGATGGATGATGGTATTTCGCGACCGATGTCACAAATCAAGTCGATGCTCTTCTCAGCAGCCTTGGCGGCGACGAGATCTACTGCTCCTTCAATTGTTGTACGAACCGAAACTGGACGCGCCTCCAATTCGACTCGACCGGCTTCGATTTTCGAGAAGTCAAGTATGTCGTTTATAATCGAGAGTAATGATTCGCCCGACACGCGGATTGTTTCGACGTACTCTGCCTGTTCGTGCGTTAGGTCGAGGTCACGCAGGAGACTCGTCATGCCGATGACAGCGTTCATCGGCGTTCGGATCTCGTGGCTCATGTTCGCAAGAAACTCACCTTTAGCTCGCGTTGCCGATTCGGCGATGACCTTCGCTTTTTCCAGCTCGCGCACCATAGTTGCCAGTTCACGGGCTTGACGCTTCATCGCAGACTGCGCACGTTTGCGAGCGGTGATGTCCTCGATGGTGCCTTCGTAGTAGCGGACTGTTCCGTCCGCATTCATTACCGCGTTTGCATTCTCCCGGACATAAAGTGCAGTCCCGTTGTTTGTGCGCCACAGCGTGTCAAAACCACGGATGGAACCCTTCTCCGCAAGCGTACTTTCAAATCGTAGACGAGCTTCCTCGTCTACAAAGTTGTTTCGCTTGATATTTTTTGTGAGCAATTCTTTTGTCCCGGCGAAGCCAAGCATTTTGACAAATGCGGAATTGGCCGCGAGGATTTTGCCATCAGGACTAACGCGGTATATACCGGCCGGTACGTTTTCGAAGAGTGTCCGATACCGCATCTCGGAGCGTCGTGCTTTTGCTGCCGATTCTTCCAACTCTTTCCGCGCGAGCTGCATTTCTTCATTTGCGAGACGCGATTCCTCCAGCGCAACAGAGAGAGCGTTGTTGCGCTTTTCTTCTTCGTACCTGCTGAGCCTGGTTTTGGCGGATCGCACGCGAATAGAATGTATCCCTACGGCGAGCATACTGGATGCCACGAGAATAACGCCGAAGAATACCCAGTCCGGCGACGGTGGAGCAACTTGTACGATCCCAACCCAGCCGGCCGTAATCGCCGCGACGAGGGTTATCAGCCATGGAGTCGACATACACATAAACCCGGCTGACAACAGGATCAGCACAAGAATGGTTGTATATCGTGGCGTAGGAGAGACGTAGAGTAGTGCGAGGCAATTGGCAATTGTCACGAGTCCCACAAGTCCCAGGAGCAAGTGAGCTTTCTCCGCCACCACCTCAGACTTGAAAATCAAGTAGCGAATCGTCAGCAGACTGAAGGATGTTGTCCCTGCCAGGAGGGCCAACGCGTATCCGTGCGGCGGCGCAAAGAACTTGAAATAGATGGCACTCGCTGCCAGCCAAATCACACCCAGGACAATCGACGCCAGACGAACATTGACCTGAGCTTCTTCAAGCAGGGTGGCTGCAATGTTTTCTTTTGTAGACTGCTCGGAAGCAGTACCAGAAGGTCTGCGTCGCTCTTCAAAACGGGGATTCGGCACGTGCACATCTCTTTGTTTGGGGCAGGTTCAGTATCGGCCCCAAAAAAGCCTGTCTAAAGACGTGTTAAGTACTATTTTATTATGATATATCGGCCGCTTAGTGGGTGCGCTCGGCCTTAATGCCGGCCGTTCGTACTTTTGGCTTGAATGGCCTGCCCACACGTTATTTGTAGCGAATGTTAGATTGCAGGGCCAACGGATGCGTTGTTCGTGCTTGCTAACCATCCTGAGGGTCCAAGAAGATCAATTGAAATCAAACAGAAGAAGTTCGAAAATGCCCCACGTTAGTTCCCGTCTGCAATCTTCGGCCATCCAGCCGCTTCTCAATTGGAATGGGCCATTCCCAGTATTGGGGCCTCGGTCCGGTCGATTCCTCAGCCTGCTTATTCTGTTGTTCGCGGTTGTGTCAGTACCTGCATTGTCGCAGGTCAGTTACAATTCGGGCGCGATGCTGGTGCACGCTTTTGAGCTCTCTTCAGATAAATTTGAGGGTCGCGGGGTGGGGACGCCAGGTAATGCTGCTGCTCGGACGCTGCTGCTTGACTGGTATACGGAGGTAGGAGTTCAGCCTGTGGGGGCAAGTTTTGAGCAGTCGTTTGAGCTGCCGGCGCGGGATGGTGTTCAGAAG
>CBDTVC010000496.1:0-3378 GCA_965363925.1 uncultured bacterium
CTCTGTCGTAATTGCGGATGTCACTGACGAAGGCGAACTGCGTCGGGCAAACAAAGATGTGCTTGGGCAACACGGACAGATAGACATCCTCATCAACGCCGCCGGTGGCAACGTTGCTCGTGCACGGACCGACAACGTGCCTGCGTTTGATATGCCACTTGATGCCTTTGACGAGGTGCTCAAGATCAATCTGCACGGAACGATATATCCATCACTAGTTTTCGGTGAGTCGATGGCGAATCGCGGACAAGGCAGTATCGTGAACATATCATCAATGGCTGCGGTGCAGGCCATTAGCGGTGTGATGGGGTACTCGGCGGCAAAAGCTGCAATAGACAATTTTACACGGTGGCTGGCTGTTGATGTCGCTCGAAAGCACGGACCGCGTTTGCGCGTCAACGCGATCGCCCCGGGTTTCTTCATCACCAAGCAGAACCGGGACGTATTAATTGCCGAGGATGGTTCTTTTACGGACCGGTCGGCTATGATACTTGCTCAAACGCCAGCGGGGAGATTTGGCGAGCCGAACGAGATTGTTGGGCCCGTGGTCTGGCTTTGTAGTGCTGCCGCTTCGTTTGTGACGGGTACGGTTATACCAGTAGATGGAGGGTTCAGTGCATTTAGCGGCGTCTAGGCAAATACAGGTATCGATGCACTTGGTTGTCAATTGGTGCTACTCGCAAGGTGCATCGTAGACGCGACATGAAAGGGTTCGCGGCCCGCCTAGTGTTGGCTTGCTTGGTTGATCTGGCTATTATCGGTCAAACGTGAGCATCCGTGGCAACCTCAGGCAGGGTGTGAATGGAATTGATGTGAAGGACTCTGATCTATAAAGTATAGGTCTGATGTGCAGACTGGAAAACGCAATCAACGATCAACGAAGACAGTGCTCGGACTCAGTACAGTAGATATTATTGTTGTGGTTTTGTACCTGGGTGGCGTTACGCTGATCGGGGCGCTCGCCATGCGGCGGATTAAGAACCTCGGCGACTTCATTATGCCGCGGCGTTTCGGCAAATGGATGATGGCGATGCACGCGTTTGGAACCGGAACCCATTCGGACCAGGCGGTAAGTGTCGCATCGAAGACGTACACGAACGGTCTGTCGGGTATCTGGTATCAGTGGCTCTATCTATTTGCCACGCCGTTCTATTGGATCATCGCGCCGATGATGCGTCGGTTCCGCGCATTGACGACGGCTGATATTTTTGAGCTACGTTATAACAGCAGTGTCGCGGCGCTTTATGCGGTGGTCAGCATCGCGATGATGGTGACGACAATCGGCTTGATGTTGAAGGGATCGGGAGCCGTCATCGAGGGAGCGAGTGGCGGAGCGATCAGCTCGAATGTTGCGATTGTCGCCATGACGATCTTGTTTGTTGGCTACGGAACGGCGGGTGGTTTAAGTGCTGCGATTGTCACGGATTTTATTCAGGGAATCCTGACCATCATCTTCTCTTTCCTGTTGCTTCCCGTAGTCTTGAATGCGGTGGGCGGACTCGAGGGAATGCGTGCGACAATCAATAGCGACGCGATGTTTTCGCTCGTCGCGCCGGGTGAGATCGGATTCTTCTATATCGCGGTGATCACGATAAACGCGTTGGTAGGGATTGTTGCACAGCCCCATATTCTCGCAAACTGCGCTGCTGGAAAAACGGAAAAGGAAGGGCAGTTCGGATTTGTCGTGGGCAGTTTTACGAAGCGAATCTGTACCGTTGCGTGGAGTTTGACCGGACTTGCCGGAGTGGCATACTTTCTCGGCCAAAATCTCGACCCCGATCATCTCTACGGGATGTTGGCTAGCGAATTCCTGCCGACCATGATGCCTGGGATGCTCGGGTTGTTCATCGCGACGTTGCTTGCTTCGGTGATGAGTTCGTGTGACTCGTTTATGATTGCAGCATCGGCTTTGTTTACTGAGAACATCTACAAGAAAGCGCGGCCGCAGCACGACCGTTCGCACTATTTGAAGGTTGCGCGGGTTATGTCCATCGGGGTCGTTGTGCTTGGCGTGTTATACGCGTACTGGCTTGACGGGGTGATTCAGGGTCTTGAGATCTTATGGAAGATTGCGCCAATGATGGGAATTCCCTTTTGGCTCGGCCTTTTCTGGCGTCGTACTACGCCGGCGGCTGCCTGGACGTCGACGCTTGGTGCGATGGCGGCGTGGTGGTTGACTTCACAAGGATTCTTTGCCGGATGGCTCGCAACATTAGGAATCAGTGAATCGCTAAACCTGGTGACGGGCCAGGTCGGGGCAGAAGGGCTTGCCGTTTCGCTGCCGTGGCAAATGGTTATTTACCTTTCGGCTGGTATCATATTCGGAATCGCGACAAGTTTTTTTACGAAGCGTGCGGATGCAGATAAGCTGGATCGCTATTACAAGTTGTTGCGGACGCCCGTGTTTTCGCCGGAGGAAAACCAGGCGGAACCTTGCACGATTCCGGATGGCGCGGTGACACTCGAGCGACGGAGTCTCTTTCCGAATAGCGAACTCGAGATAAGTCTGCCTTCGCGGCGATCGGTTATCGGGTTTATTGCGGGCTGGGTTTGTGTTGCTGCGATTATTTCGTTTGTGTATTACATAGCAGTTGGTTGACGAAGTGGAGTGTCTTACCGCAGGAAATCGCGGGGGCCTCCCGGAACCTCCTCCCCGTTCGCAACTTAGCCACCGCAAATGACCAAAACCAAATGCATCTACGCAAGCAAGTTTGTTACTAAGGCAACGCGAAACCGGCGCGGACATTGCGATAGTGTCTAATCGATAAGAACGATCACAACGTTTGACACAGCACGCTCGCCAGCACCGTCGAACATTCGATTGTCAGACGGATGATTCACCACGCCTCCGTCTTCCAACCACATCGTCGTCGATCCTCCGCCATCAAGATTCAGCGCTGCTTCGCAACCAAGTGCCTGCATAAACAACGCCAGCTCAAACGTTGTCATTCCAGCCGATTCCTTAGCACGCCCATCCGCCGTCAACAGGATAACCTTCTGCGTTGCCGTGACACAGACCGCCGTGCGCGGGTGGTGGGTGAGGTTGAAGGACACTGCGTCAAATTCCTGAATCTCACCATCCCAAATAAGAAGTGGACCGGCCGCAAGGATGTCCGAGAAAAAAGGGTTTCCATGCCAGACGGACTGGGAGCGACGGATAATCTCGACATCGCCGCCGCCTTCTGTTGTGATCGCTCCCTCTTCGGATAAACGTGACCGGCCATCGTCGTCGGCCCGAATGATTGTGCCGTTGCTCTGAATGAAAACTGCAGGCCTTCCATCCGATTCAAAGTAGGAGCCGTTGACTGCTGCAAGTGCCCCGGACCTTCTCCCAAGTTCACTCGTCGTCGTGCGTCCGGAGTCAACCTGCACTACATC
>CBDTVC010000497.1:0-3372 GCA_965363925.1 uncultured bacterium
GTGAGGTGTTTCCGGGTAAATTGCGAAAGCGACGTAATTGCGTAAAGCCAAATTGGGGACCGCCCACGCAGGTTCCCAATCGGGACTACAATCAAGCTGCTAGCCCTTCTGCTGTTATAGCGTAGATGGACGCTTGTTCATACCTTGAGGTTCGCGAAAGTTTGGGTCAAAATCAGGCTTTTATCTGATTCTGTTCCGATTTCTGCTTTCCGATCACGACAAAGACACATGGGGACGCGTTTTATTACGTCCGTGTGGGCACAAGGCGTTCCTTTTTGAGAAAGAATGAGCCAGATCGGCGACAGCAGATGTGTTTAGTCAATGTGGGCCAACTTTTAATGGATATCATCGTTGGTTAACGAGCAGCCAGCGATAAGCACACCAACCTGCAAGTCGTCATTCGCAGCTATCGATATCGGTCATCGACCGCGAACTGTTATTATGCCCATCATCACCCATCAAGCTGAGACACTAACCGCATGGGCAAAGTAATAGCGGTCGCAAACCAGAAAGGTGGTGTTGGCAAGACGACCACGGCAATTAACCTTGCCGCATCGCTGGCCGCCACCGAGCATCCGACGCTGCTGGTGGATTTTGATCCTCAATCCAATTGTACGTCTGGGGTTGGGGTTGACCCACGCACCGTTACAGCGACGAGCTACGAAGTTCTCATTGGCGCCGTCACGCTTGCTGACGCGGTCCGCCAGACCGAGATGCCCTACCTCGATCTCGTGCCGAGCCATATCAATCTGGTTGGCGCCGAAATCGAGATGATCGACGTCGCCGAACGAGAGCATATTCTAAAGAATGCCCTCCGACCAATCCGTGATCGGTATGACTTCATTGTGATCGACTGCCCTCCGTCACTGGGTCTGCTCACGCTCAATGCATTGACAGCCGCTGACTCGGTTCTGATACCCGTCCAGGCTGAGTATTTCGCTCTGGAAGGTCTTGGGCAGTTGTTGAACACCATTAAGATTGTTCGCACCAACCTTAACCCGTCGTTGGATATTGAGGGCGTGGTGCTGACGATGTTTGACAACCGGCTGCGGCTAGCCAATCAAGTTGCGGAAGAAGTGCGGCGATATTTTGGCGAACGCGTGTTCCGAACAATTGTACAGAGAAACGTGCGCCTGTCTGAAGCACCGAGTTTTGGGAAGCCGGTACTACTCTACGATGCCGCCAGCAAAGGAACGCGTAATTACATCAGCCTAGCCGGAGAAGTACTGAGGCGAAACGAACAGTTCTTGCAAAACCGAGCAGCGATATCCGAAACGAGCGACGATTAAGGCCGAATTTTCTAGGCGGGATCGATCCCAAAACGCACGGGATTGTGGCCCAGATTATTCCGATTTATTCCGCGGGTAGCGTAAAATTCGCTCGATTGCGATTGATAAGGATGTCATTGCCAGCAAAACGATTATCGCAGATCTATTAAAAACTGAGCCTTCAAAAGCCAGGGACGAATATCAAAGCTGTTTTATAACATGGACCATCGAACCCAGCGATAGAGTATGTCCGGAAACAAACCAACACAAAAAAGAGCAGCGTTGGGCCGGGGTCTGGAAGCCCTACTACCCGGCCGTAGCGCAATTGAGAATAGCGCGCCGAATCACGACCGATCAACCGTGGATTCTCCGCTGTATGAATTTGACGACAGCGTCCGAATGATGGGTCGCGTTGCGGACATTCCGACGGGCAACATCGACCGGAATCCGTATCAGCCACGCGAATCGTTTGATGAAGACGCCCTGCAGGAACTTGCAATCTCGATAAAGCAGCTTGGAATTATCCAACCGATTACAGTTCGGTCTGCTGGCGGAGGCCGCTTTGAATTGATCTCCGGAGAACGTCGGCTTCGCGCTTCAAAGATCGCAGGCCTTGAGAAGATCCCGGCTTACGTCCGCACGGCAGACACCGAGTCAATGCTGGAAATGGCAATTGTCGAAAACGTTCAGCGAGAAGAGCTGGACCCGATCGAGATTGCACTGGGCTACCAGCGACTGATGGAAGAATGCAAGTTGACACAGGATCAAGTTGCCGAGAAAATTGGAAAAGGACGCACAACAATCGCAAACTTTGTTCGCCTCCTGAAGCTACCACCACCCGTACAACTCAGTCTGCGTGCACAGCGCATTTCTGCTGGCCACGCCAGAGCGCTGCTGTCTCTCGAAACTGAATCCGAGCAAGTCCAGTTGCTGCAAGAAATTGAAAAGCAGCAATTGTCTGTACGACAGGTTGAACAGCGAGTCAAAGCACTGCAACGTCCGGCCCAACCGAAGTCGCCCGCAGCGGCACCAAAGTCGGCAAACGTAACCGACAAACGCGACCGATTACAGCTACAGTCCTATGCAGATTTGCTGCGTGCACAATACGGGACCAAGATTAATATTAAACACGTCCCAGCCGATTCAACCGGACGAATTGAGATCGACTACTACTCTGTTGATGATCTCGAACGTCTTATGGAATTACTACTTCGATAGTGCGCCGATGAAGGTCGCAGGGTTATTTCTGGCCATCTTGATTGGCGCCGCGGTCACGCCGGTGTTCAATACGACTGCTATCTGTCAGGTAGTGGGCGGCACAGTCAACGAGTCACCCGATTGGCGTGTTAATCATTCGCCACGTAAAGCCCTTCGCCGCGCAGCCATCCTGCCTGGATGGGGCCAATTGTATAATCGACAATACGGGAAAATCCCGGTCGTATACGTGGTGATCGGTGGCTTGACCGCCAACACCGTTCGACTGAATAGGAAATACCTCCTCTATCGCCACGCGTATCAATACAAAGCGTTTGAGGAAATCATTGAAGAAGGTGAAGAAAATCCGCGTGCATCATTCGAAGCGGACTACAGTCGCCTCGTAGAAAAGCTGGGCGGGATAAGCATCTCAGCTTCGACGATTAAACCGTCTCGGGACTCCTTGAGAAGAAATCGAGACCTGTCGATCCTGGGGATTGGAGCCACTTATGGGCTTGCGATACTGGATGCGTATGTAAGCGCTCATCTTCTGGATTTTGATGTTGGAGAAGACCTCTTGGTCTCAGTCTCCCCAACTCCACTCGGCGTCACGACCAGCCTGACAATCACGCTCTAAGCCGGCCCGGATAGCGCGATTGCGTACGATCAAACCGACAAAACGGAGATCTGGCTTTCTATCATTATTTTGTGCCGAAGCATAGCAAATACCACCAATTTCATTTTTGGCGAACTCAGCCCGCGGCTGCCGAATCCTTGGGCCAGGGTTAACGTTTTATGAGATAGCACGAGAATCAGTTATGGTGCCCAAATTGTGGCGCAGCGTGATAAAGTCAGTCTCTCTTGAAGGGCCCGTTTTGAACTGACCCAAGCGGCACAGCGTTCTCTACGA
>CBDTVC010000498.1:0-3367 GCA_965363925.1 uncultured bacterium
ACTCGGCATCGTGATGTTGCTCGTCGTGGTGTCCATGCTGATCCCGCGCGGGCGCCAAACAATCACTTCAGCGGAAGGCGTTAAGTCGGTTTGGATTTATCCGGTACTTTTCGCCATCGGATTCTACGGCGGGTTTATTCAGGTAGGTGTGGGCTTTCTTTTTATGGCCGCCTTCTATCACCTGCTAAAGCTAAACCTGGTGCATGTGAACCTGCACAAAGTATTTGTCGTGATGATCTATTCGTTACCAGTGATCCTGATATTTGCCATCAATGGCAACATCAACTGGCTGCTCGGACTATCACTCGCCGCTGGCAATTCACTCGGCGCCTGGTGGGGAGTAAAAGTTGCGGTGCGTCGCGGAGACCAATGGATACGGTACGTGATGATTGTCGCCATCCTGATCATGGCTGCCAAGATTCTTGGCCTCTTCTAATATGGAGATTCTGAGGCACTTTCCGCAAACCGCCATTCAAGCGAGCCACCTCAGCGTTACTCCAGCCGGAATCGGAACGTCACAATTCCAACCTGATTCTCCTGTGGGGCATTCGGCGGAAGCGGATTAAAACGCCAATCGCGCAGCGTCTCGAGGACCGCCTGCTCGAGCGAAGGATTACCTTTCAGCAACGGAATTTGGCGGACAACCCGACCTTGCGGGTCAACGGTAATTCGAACACGAATGGTTGCGTTGACCTTCTCTGAATACGGTGGCGGCGGCGCGGTAACTGGCGTTCGATTCAGGCCTTCAATCTGAAACGGTGCGGCCGCCTCTTCTTCGGACCCGGCACCATCGTCTCCGCTATCTGCACCTGTAGAACCGCCCGTCGTGCCTGAGCCACTGCTAGCCTGCGGCACAACCTCCGGCTTAGGCTCCTTAGTGATGGTATCTTCAGATTTGGCTGGCTGCTCCGGGGTAACGATGTCTGTCTCGGGAGTGTCGTCGATAACATCGGGGTCTGTAACTGGCTGCTGCTCCGGCAATTCAACCGGACGAGCTCCCTCCGGCGTAGACGCCTCAACCTGCGGCTGCTCTTCTACAACTGGATCAGGTGTATCCGGCTCTATCTCTGCAGAAATGTCCTCCGTTTGACGGACAGGCTGCCCCTCAGCTAGCGGTCCGAAGTCCACTTCGACGTAGCCGATAGGCACTTGCTTCTGAGCCGCGACGGTTGTCATCGACAATAGAACAAGTATGAGTGCGTGTAGAACGAAGCTAATTCCAAACGCATACGCGTCGCTTCGTTTCTGGACGGCTGAGTTTCCGGCTGACATCACAATCTTGTTTGCTGTTCCCGGTTGTTTGCTGTTCCCGATTCCGGTGGTGGTGGTGGTGGGTCCGGTTGAGGGCAATCGAGCCCTTCAAGGGCATCTCAAGTTACGTACCGAATCGATCCGATAACAAGTACTGTTTCAGGACCGACTAATACTCAGACCGCTTCAGACCAGGCTGTTCAAGGATGAGTCGCAAGGAAATACGATGCGAAAAACCAAGCTCAGAGACAAGTCCTGCAAAATCACCAAACCCGTAGTCGAGCGAGACTTGGCGAAGTGTCAACCCCGTTCCTACCGAGGGAGTAAGGTCAAGCCCATTGTCGCTCGAGTACGCAACCCTGTTTAGTCCGGCACGGAACGCAACTACATTTTTGATACTGTACTCAGCACCAATCCTTGGGTGAAACGATACTTCACCCAGATTTATTGCTTGACTCTTTTGGCCGTCAAAGGCCAGGTCAACGTCGAAGCCAACAGTCAGTGCATTTTCGCCAAATGGAAAAATTGCGCCGGACCCAAATCTAGCGACTGGTAGAACGAGTTCTGTGCCCCCCTCCGGGAGTTCGTCGCCAAACACTTCCTGAATGTTCGAAAGCGAGGACTGGTTTACACTCCAGCTCTGCAGCATCGTTGAAGCATCTTGAAGGTTCAGCCCGAACCGGTATCGCCCCGAAACGTACTGGACGCCGATGTCAAAGCTGTAGCCCCACGCACTTGCAAAGTCACCGATGGTGCGCCGGATAATCTTGGCCGTAACACCGCCTGAAAGATTATCCTGTATCATCCTAGAGTAGCCAATAAAGAAAGCCATGTCGGCCGCTGAGAAGCTCTCGAAGTAGCTCTCAGGATTCGGCTTTGGCTGGTCTCGATCAGCATCCCAGGCGTCCAACGTATTCTTAATGTCGTTGACACCGCTTCGGAAAAACGACAAGCCGACAGTCGACCGTTTGTTGACCGGGATGGCTACGCCCGCGTAATCGAAGGAAACGACCCCCGCGAACCGTTCCGAATGCATGTAGGCGATTTCTGGATACGTAATTCCTGAAAGCCCCGCGACATTCCAATACCCAGAGTTTACATCCGATGACAAAGCTACTGTTGCTCCACCCATTCCGAGTGCTCGCGCATCAACTCCGCCAGCAAGAAAATCCGCGCCGTATTTTGCCACGGTCTGTGCGTCAGCACTAGATGGACTAAGACATGTGCCTCCCAGAACGAGGGCACCGACAACACAAAGCCTGAAGGCCTTTGAAACAGTCATGAGACGGATCTCGAATTATTGGACAGGACGTCAGCTATCAACGGATTATTGGGGCAACCGCAGTGTTTACGAGTTCAACATTCGTCACAAAGTCGTAACTCTTGAGAAATCATCGTATTTGACAAATCACCGCTTCCCGGAGATTAACCATATTCCTAAGAAAACATGCCGAAAAATGTACTCTCTTGCATGTACCGCGTTCCCCCGGGCTACGTAAATGCCCCCCGATTCGCTCCACAGACGCGATAGCGCCGTTTCACTTGCCGAGTCTGCAAGAACATTGCCATCAAACCGCCATTCCATTGGCGATTCTGTTATACTAGGCTCCCGGATTTCCAACGTCCAGTATTCCAAAATTTCGACTATCCCAGAAAACCAATGCGCGTCTTTATCCGCAAGCACAAAGACAAATTTATTCGCCGAGGTTACCCGTGGGTATTTGCGAACATCATCGACAAGAAAGAAGGAAGTCCTGAAACCGGCAATATCGTTGATATCTGTGATGCCGGAGGCGATCTCATTGGATCTGGACTCTATCACGCCACGTCGGCAATTGCGGTCCGATTTTTATCACATCGGCCGGCAGCGGAGTTAACCGACAACCTATTCGTCGACCGGGTATCGAAAGTAATTGAATTCAGACAATCACTCCAGCCTGCCGCGACGCACAGACGGCTGATTTACGGCGAGAGCGACGGCCTTCCCGGAACGGTTGTGGACCAATACGGCGACGTCCTGACATGGACAACGTTGTCTGCGGGAATTGACCAGAGGAAAGAGGTCCTCCTGGACACGCTGGAATCGCTGTTGAAGCCGCGTGCAATTGTTGAACGA
>CBDTVC010000499.1:0-3359 GCA_965363925.1 uncultured bacterium
ATCCAATTCGTATTCGACCCCTCTCCCAAGGTGGATTGATGTGATTGGTTGCAGTTCAAGGTTCCCTGCCTCCTCGCCAGCGGATTGATACCGCTCAACCAGATCATCAATCTTTTGCTCAACCGCCAGTTCAGATACGCCGTTCCTCAGTCGTACAAACGTGTAGAAATTTGCCGAATTCCAAATTTCATTGTTCGCCCAACGTTGCCGACTCGCAAAGGATGCGAGGAAATCGAACTTGATGTGGGAGTTGGACGGCAGGTCAGCAATGACTCCTGTTATTTCGTAGTTCGAGTTGTTGTTGACTCGAAGGATCTGACCGATGGGGTCGTCACTGCCGAAATATCGATCAGCTACCGTTTGCGTTAGCACAACTGTGTTGGGCCGCACGAGTGCCTGGCGAGGGTCACCGTTGAGCATTGGAATAGTCAACACGTCAAAGATGGTCGAATCGGCAAAATAGAAACGCCGTTCAGAGAATGTGTCTTCCCCCAAGCGGACGGATGCGCCGCCGGCTTCAATCCGCGTTGTAGCTTCTACCTCGGCAATCTCGCGTTTTAGTAACGGAGCAACAATGGTTGGAGTCAGCGCGACGGTTTCGAGTCCCGTCCACGAAAGATTAACGCGGTAGATATCATCCGCATTCTCATGAAAGCGATCATAGCTCAATTCGTCGCTAACGTAAAGCAGCAAAAACAAGCAACATGCGACGCCGGTTGCGAGTCCCAAGAGATTGATGGCTGCGTATCCTTTCTGACGACGAAGTGTACGCAGTGCGACGATCAAGTAGTTCTTGAGCATGTCAAATCCTCAGGTGCAAATTGTATTGTGAAGAGCTGCCAAAATGAATTGGCACTTTCTGTCCTGTCGTTACTCGTACCGCAGCGCTTTTACCGGGTCGACTAACGAGGCCTTCAAGGAGTGGTAGCCAACCGTGATCAGAGCAGTCGCGAGTACGAGCAGCCCGGTAAGGACAAAAACGAGTGGTCCGATTTCGACTCGAAAGGCAAAACTGCTCAACCATTCCTGCATTCCAAAGAATGCAATAGGGCAGGCGATGACAAAGGCAACGAGGACGAGTCGGCCGAAGTCTCGTGAGAGGAGCAGGACGATGTCGTTGAGTCCTGCACCCAAAGCTTTGCGTACGCCAATTTCTTTTGTTCGCTGCAGGACCATAAACGCAGCGAGTCCGAATAGGCCTAGACACGCGATTGTTAATGCGAGTCCAGTAATGAGCGAGAATACGATTGAGAGCCGCTGTTCTTGACGGTACAACGCATCATAGGAGTCATCGAGGAACTGAAACTCGAACGGATACTTCGGCGAAAAACCCGCCATCACCTGTTCGACGCCTTCGATAGCCTCACTCATGTCATTGCTCTGGACCTTTACCAGTACGTTTCGAATCCATCTATCGCTGATGTACAGCGCTAGGGGCAAGATCTCGAGACGCGACGAATAGAACTGGAAGTCTTCCACTACGCCGATGACCTCGGCATCACCGATACCCATGTCGAGTTGTTTACCGACGGCAACATCCCATCCAAATCTTCGCTTGGCGGTTTCGTTGATGATTATACCTGTTCCTTTGTCGATTTGACGATCTTCCGAAAATGAGCGCCCCTCGACGATGTTCAGGCCGAGCATCTCTACAAATCCAAAGCTGACCGACGAATTATACAGGGCAACGGACGAGTCATCTGTACGTCCGTCCCAACTGTCGACCCGTGTTGTCGCGCCGATATTAGTGGGCATCTGACTGGAGCTTGCAACAGACTCGACTCCCGAAATTGCACCCAATTCGGTTTTCAGGGCATCCCAACGTTCGTAAACCCCGCCGTCGCGAATTGCGATGGCAAGCACATGCTCGCGGTCTAATCCTGTATCAGAGTCGCTGATGTAATTCAGCTGTTGTCGGATGATAAACGTACTGACAATCAATACGATTGCGATTGCGAACTGTGAAACGACAAGTGCATTCCGGAGTACGGATTTGTGTGAACGATTCGCGCCGCCGGACTTGAGGACACGGACAGGTGTCATGCCTGAAAGAGCAAATGCCGGATAGGCGCCCGAAAGAACACCGACGATGACGCTGACGCACAGGATGATGATGAGGAACGGACCATCGAGAAGTAGTGAGCGGGGAATCTCGCGGTCAACCAAACTGTTAAAGACAGGAAGAAGCAGTCGCGTACCTCCAATCGCAAGCAGGGCGGCAACCGACGCAGTTAGAACCGATTCGCCGATGAACTGCTTGATGATTTGAATCCGGGTAGCACCTGAGACCTTGCGCAGGCCGACCTCTTTGGATCGGGTCGCGGCACGAGCCGTGGCGAGATTAACGTAATTGATGCAAGCGGTAGCCATGATGACACTAGCGGCCAAAACAAGAATCCAGAGATACCGCGCATCGCCCATCTTGCCGAGCTCGAAATTTGCGCGGGAGTTGAGGTGCAGGTCGGCTAGCGGAGTTGGCGAGTATCGTGGGACATCGTCAGCAGTTTCGATCCAGCTGTAGTCCATCGAATTGCGAACGACGATTTCCTGAACGTCAGACTTGAACGCTGAAAGGTTTGTGCCGGGCCGGACAAGAGCGTACGTGAGGTAGTTGTTGCTCCCCCAGACCTTTTGAAGATATTCCTCATTGCCGGCGAAGGAGACCAGGTAGCCAAAGTCAAGGTGTGTGTTTTTAGGAGGATCTTCGACGACCCCCGACACCACCAGGTCATAATCGGTATTAAAATGTTTGACGGCGAAGCGCTTTCCAACTGGGTTGTCTTCGCCGAATAGTTTCTTGGAGAACGAGGACGTAACGACAGCGGATTCGGGCGAATCAAGGATGTTTTCGCTGTCACCGCTGAGCAGCTTGAAGTCAAATATTTTGAAGAAGGAGGACGTGGTGAACAGTCCGTCTTCGTAGAAACCAGCGTCCTCTGTACCGACAAGTCCGGGAAGTCTTCCGACCAGAGTTGCATCTTGGACGTAGGCAAGTTCAGCCTTCATGGCTTCCGCCAGCGGACCGGGCGTCACTGCGAATTCGTCGGACCCAAGAAAGAGATTGCCGGGCTGGCGCTGTGTGATGCGGTAGATTCTGTCAGCCTGTGAATGAAACTGGTCAAAGCTGAATTCGAATTTCACGAAGAGGGCAATCAGAAAAACGACCGTGAGGCCCAGTGTTAGCCCCAAGACGTTCAGGAACGAGTAGAGCTGGTGTTTCCGAAAGGATCGGAGCGTGATAACGAAGTAGTTCCTAAACATTGTTGTCGTTTGTTTGAGACCGTGGAGCGTTGACTCATTTGCTTGGTTGAGTCAATCGAAAGAGGTCTTGCGATCAGGTTGGCCCGCTCGTTGTAGTA
>CBDTVC010000500.1:0-3355 GCA_965363925.1 uncultured bacterium
GGCTTCGTGCATGCTGATCTCGACGTGCTGGCCCCGCCGTTGCGGATGTCGTTCCGTTCCGCACAGACCACATGGCGTTCTACGTGTATCACGTTCTTGCGCTGACGTTCATCGTCGTGGGCCTGCGGACGCCTCGTTCAAAAGCGGGCGTTGACGCTTTTCACGTTGGGTTTTTAAAGACCATTTCCGTGATCGTGCAGGCGCTCGCTGGACTTGCAATCCTGTACTTTTTTCATCGATTTATCGATCCATCAGTTTCCCCGGCTGTTGGAATGCTACTCCCGCTAGGTTTCGGAATGGGGCCTGGGATTGCGTTGTCCGTCGGGTCATCGTGGGAGGCTTACGGTATTCAAGGCGCAGGAGAGGCTGGCTTGGCCATCGCGACCGCCGGATTCGTTGTTGCTTATGTCGTCGGTGTTTGGGTCGTCAATAGAGGAGTACGAGACGGATTGGTCGTAGTCCGCTCAATCGAAACAAGCGTCGATGATGGCGAGCTGCCGGATGGGCAAAACAATGTCCATTCCAACAGCAGTAATTGCGTTGGTTCGGTGAAGGCGGTTTGCGTGGTGATTGTATGTACAGCCCTGATCTACCTGATCACCTACTTCGTTATGATTGCCGTTTCGTCTGGAATGACCAAAGCTGGGCTGGCCACAGAAATCCCTGTGCTTTGGTCATTGAGTTTTCTTTGGGCGAATCTACTCGCCATGGCGTTTCGCAAATCGGTTGGGTGGTCCAAGGCTTTTGCAACTCTGTTGAATCATCCCGTCGTTGACAGGATGGTCAGCGTTCTGGCAGATATTCTAATTGCAACAGCCGTGATGGCGATCGGATTAACACTGGCGCCAGCGTACTTCTTGCCTCTTTTGATCGCGTGCGTTCTCGGTGCCGTAGTCACCTATTTCATTGTTCGGGATTCTACCCGGTGGGCGTTTAAGGAACACGCGTATACGCGATTCGCAGGTCTGTTCGGAGAGCAAACGGGAAACGTGAGTTCCGGCCTTGCCCTGATTCGGATCGTTGATCCAGGTTATCAAACTCCGGTTGCCCGCGACCAGGTGTTGGGAAGTGGTACCGCACTTATACTTGGCTTTCCGTTGCTTCTGTTGATCAACCTGCCCCTGACAAGGTTTGGAGGATCCGCAACGGGGTACGCGGTTGTTGCTGGATTGCTCACGGTATATCTCGTTGTCACCATCATCGCGTGGCGCGCCGTTCATCGACGGTTTAACTAAATAATCCGTGGTGAGCCCATCGAGGCTACTTTTCAAAAAAATGGCACCACGTTGTACAGCGTCGCGTTTCCGACGATGCAAACAGCGTTGTCTCACGTTTCTCGCTGACCGTTTTGCTCTGGCACAAATTTGTCCCCTTCTGGTCTACAAGTGCTTGAACCGGCAAATATGCGTGATCGGCCGGTCCGAATGGCTTAACGCCGCACTACGGTAATCGAGTATTGGCGGGTTTAAAGGCGGATTCACGCAGTGCCCTTTGTTGTTCTTGTAAGTCATATCGCGTGAAACGTTTACGATCGACTTACTGTATGCTGCAACAAACGTTACGGATCTGTAATCATTTCGGCGGGCGCATGTAATATTTTACGTAGTTGCGGGACAAAGCGCTGCGTCAAGCCTCCAGCCGCCGCCTTTGGCGTCGTGATTTCCGGGCAATGGTTTCCAGACAATCGAGTCACGCCATAAACTGATGAACCCTCACGTGACGCCGTCCACAATTCGGTAAAGACATGTTCAATCCGACATTAATTCTAATCCTTTCGAGCCTTGCGTTTGCGTCCGGCTCAAGCTCAGAAAAGATTCCAAATTTTCGGTTGGACGACCTTAACGGTCGATCAACGTTGTTCAGCGAATTGCAAGGCGAGCAACTGACAGTCATTGACTTCTGGGCGACCTGGTGTGGCCCGTGCCTGAATTCATTGCCCGATCTGGCCAACCTTTCGAAAGAGTTTTCGGATCAGGGCGTGGCGTTTGTAGGCGTGAACGTTGACAGCCCACGCAATCTCGCAAAGGTTAAACCGTTTGCGAAGTCAATTGGCATTCCGTATCCGGTTTTGCTTGACCTGAATAGCGAAGTCATGGGCCAATTAAACGTAACTGCAATGCCGACCTTGTTGATCGTAAACTCGGAGCGGGAGATTCTATTCTTGCACGAGGGATATCGCCCTGGGGATGACGAACTCGTTAGGGAGAAGCTGGATCAACTGCTCGGCGACAGCTGATCGGTTGGCCATTCCTTGTTCTCGTTGATAGCGCACTACCAAAACCTCCGCATCAAACCACGATACATCCGCATGGTCCCTGTCCCACGAGCATCATCGCCGAACGTTTTTGTCGGCTATCAGATCGTGGCAGTGTTGTGCTTAAGTTGTTTTGTGTTTCCCGGACAAGGACAGGCTCAGATCCGAGGGTACAATCTTTTCGAATTTCAGGTTGGCAATTCGCCATTCACTGATCCTTCGGACCAGACGACTGGATTTGACCAACTCAATCTTTCCTACACGTCCGGTAAGATTTCTGCGCAGGGGAGGGTTGAGCAATTCTTCAGCCGGAATAAAGAACGCGACTACCAGCGTCTGTCGCAGTATCGCCTGTCGTATCGCGAAAAGAGTGCGGAGGTGGTCGTTGGACATTTTTACGATATCATCGGGCGCGGCCTGTTGCTACGGGCCTTTGAAATTCCGGGAGTCGTTTTTGAGGGTCCTGCTTCGCGTGTCAGACAGGGGTTTTACAGGGATATCTACGGATTCAAAGCGTCTTACGAAACGGAACGCTTCGCGCTGAAGGCCGTTCGCGGCAAACCGCTCGTAAACGTACTGCCAGCAACGAGTCCCGACGAGGATCGGCGGACAGACTTGATCGAGGCCCTTGAGGGTCAGATCAATTTCAGTGGACTCTCGTTAGGCGGGGCGTTTATGCGCTCCAACAACGAAGGAGATTTTCGCGAATACGCATCCGCAACCCTTGCAGCTGAGCTTCCCCTCAACGTTACGGGCTATTTCGAGCTGGCACAGGAGGTGGGAGGCGGCAACGACGTCTTGCAATTAACGGGGGACTCGCCGTTTGCCGTGTATGGTAGTCTGTCGTATTCGCAGCTTTCTTTTGGTGTGAGCGCGGAATACAAGAATTACAACAACTTCTTTCTGGGCTCAGGCTACAACGATCCACCTTCATTGGTAAAGGAACATCCATACGCCGTGTTGAATAGAGCCACGCACGTGTTAAACGTCTTTGACGAGCATGGCTTCCAGATCGAGCTGTTTTATCGACTGGAGGGTGGGGTAGTGCTGACGGCCAATGCAACACAGGCTGTGAACCGTTTTGCGTCACGTTTTGCCTTC
>CBDTVC010000501.1:0-3352 GCA_965363925.1 uncultured bacterium
GGTTTCAGTTGTCTGAGCGAAGTGGATTGACCAATGAGTTTGTCGGCTTCGCAAGCCAGGGTGTGGAGGGTGGCGGATTCCTGTACACCAATCGCGATTCATTGTCGATAGGGCTCGTTCTTGCAATGAAAGATCTCGGCAAGAAGAAAAAGAAGCCTTACGATCTATTAAACACGTTTAAGAGCCACCCGGCAATTGTTGATATGATTGCGGATGGGGAAGTGCTTGAGTATTCAGCGCACGTTGTGTCTACAGGCGACATGGGCTCGATGCCGGATCGGCTCTATGCTGCGGGACTGATGATTGCCGGTGAAGCGGCAAATCTTTTGCTTAACTCGGGCAAGGCTATCCAGGGGATGGATTACGCCATGCGGTCAGGAATACTCGCGGCTGAAACGGTGGTTAAGTGCAAGGAGACAGGCGACTTCTCCGCAACTGGGACCGAAGTTTATCAGAAGGTGCTCTCAGACTCTTATATAATGAAGGACCTGAAGTCGTTTCAAAGTGCGGTGCAGCTTTTTCACAGTCCGACGATGTACGATAAAATGCCGCGGATTCTATGTGACTTTGGACGTGGATTTTTCGGAATTGACAATGAAGTCACGCCCAAAGCAGTCGATATTTTCAAAGGTGCAGTTAAGAAACACTCTAGCCTTTGGGAGGTCGCGAAACTAGGCTACAAGGCTTCTCGCTCGTTATAGCAGTCGCATTCTCGCAGAATCTCAGATAAGAACTATGGCGGCCAGCAAACCACTCTCAATTTCAGAACGACTCGGCAAAGTTTCCTACCGAAACCAGGGACGGTCTGAAGCGCGGGCGCACATTATCGTTGATACAGAAATCTGTAATGGCCCGTGCCCGCATAAGTGTACCACGTACGTTTGTCCGGCGAACTGCTACACCAAGGACGAGGAGGGGCTTGTCCACTTTCAGTTCGAAGACTGCATTGAATGTGGTACCTGTCTGTACGCTTGTGACCAAGGTGCAGTAAACTGGAGCTATCCGGATCCAGAAGAGGGGCGCGGTGTTAACTGGTCTCTTGGCTGAACGCTACACCTCCGAACTCCTAATCTTTCGACGCAACTCGACCGCTCATGGCAAAGGCCCGGTTTAACACGAACGATCCGTTTCTTTTCGAATCTCTCCTGAACGAGGAGGACCGACTCATCATGGAGACGGCTCGCGAGTACGCACAATCGCAACTGGAACCCAGGGCGATGAAGGGCAACCAGGATGAGATCTTTCACATGGAGATCCCTCGGGAAATGGGTGAGCTTGGATTGCTTGGCTCTACGCTTCCGGAAGAGTATGGCGGTGTGGGATCCAGCTACACTGCGTACGGACTGATTGCCCGCGAGATGGAACGTGTCGATTCGGGTTACCGATCGTTTTGTTCGGTTCAATCGTCGCTGGTTATGTATCCGATATTTGCGCACGGGACAGAGGAGCAGCGGAAACGATTCTTGCCAAAACTTGCGACGGGCGAGATGATTGGTTGCTTCGGACTAACCGAGCCGGACCATGGATCGGATCCTGGCTCGATGACAACAAGCGCCGTACGCGCGGATGGCGGCTGGATTCTCAACGGCGCCAAGATGTGGATCACCAATTCTCCGATTGCCGATGTCGCAGTCGTGTGGGCAAAAGCAAAGGAAGATCGTTCGGACCCGGGAGTGATTCGAGGTTTCCTGGTTGAGAAGGGAATGAAGGGCTTTACCGCGCCGAAGACGCACAACAAGATGTCACTTCGCGCGTCAATCACGGGGGAGATCGTCCTTGACGACTGCTTCGTTCCGGAGGAAAACGCGTTCCCGGACGTCGAAGGCCTACGAGGTCCGTTTTCGTGTCTGAACAATGCTCGGTACGGGATCGTGTGGGGCGCACTAGGCGCGGCAGAAGACTGTTACAATCGCTCGCGCCAGTATGTGGGGGAACGTAAGCAGTTTGGCTATCCGCTTGCCTCAATGCAACTCGTTCAAACTAAACTTGCGGATATGCTAACTACGATATCCCAAATGCAGTTGTTAAGCTTTCGTCTGGGACAGCTTAAAGATTCGGGGGATGCAGTTCCCTCAATGGTATCGCTTGCCAAACGAAACAACTGCGGCCGGGCACTTGAGATTGCTCGAGTTGCCAGGGACATGCACGGCGGCAATGGGATAACCGGAGAGTATCGCGTAATTCACCACATGGTCAACCTCGAAAGTGTCAATACGTACGAAGGTACCTATGACATTCATGGTCTGATTCTCGGACGGGAGATTACGGGACTGCAGTCCTTTGTGCCGCGCGGCAACGACGTTTAGTCGCCCACGTGAGATTGGATAAGCTACGTTTCTTGGCTTGTCTATTCTTCCCCCTTTGTCGCGGGCGTCACGATTTGGTGAATGTTGATTCATCCCGTGCCTGTATATTACGTGCCAGGCATTCCTGCGCGATGCGACACAATCCGCGCGGCATCCCATAACGACGTTTCAAGCGAAAAGGGCAGGTTTGGCCGGATCGTAACCTGCACGTACATTCGGCGTATGTTGCTGGATCGCGTAATTGTATCTCAATAGGCTGCGTAGAATCCGTCATGGACGAAGACATTTTCATCCCCTTAATAATTTTCAGCTTCATCCTGATCTTGGTCAAGATGATTTTGGAACACAAACGTTGGAGACACTCGCAGGGCGTCGAGCCCAAGAAAAAGGCGATCCCGGACAAGGCGATGTCTCTGAGCGAGTTGGAGGATTCTTTTCAGGATACTGTCGACCTTTCAGTTGCGCCGCTTGAGTCGCGCCTATCTCGCATAGAAAAGCAACTTCGTCGCCTTTCACCTCCGGATTCTACCCGGCTTGTCGCTGAGCTGGAGCAAGACGACACGTCAGAGCTTGACTCGAAGTCGGAGCGTTAAGCGCCCCTGTTACAGTAGCTCTCGTACGTCGCCCTTTGGCGTGTTCGGCTCAGTCCTATCCCGATTGTTGTCGATGAAAGCGATATTTCTTTCGCCTTCCGAGATTCGAAACCGAGGCGATTGCCTCTTGAAACCGCTAGGCAACCAACAATCGACTAGCCGTTTTATCGTCGAAATGACCCCATACTTCTGTCTCTGCCCAAAGTCCTTGTCGCAACAGATAGTTTACTGTGGGCCGACTCACGAATAGTGGTGACCGTCTTTCGATTCGACCAAATGTGACTAAGAAGGCCGTTTCTTCATCGCAAACCGCGGTCTCAAATGGAGAATCGTAGCGTGTGACGACTTAATACGGAACGTCTCAACGGGTATTGCGTGAGAGCATCCGCCTCAGTCTGTCCCGGCAATTCGGTGACGACGAGACAACTTTACAATATTCTGACAGCCTCCCAC
>CBDTVC010000502.1:0-3349 GCA_965363925.1 uncultured bacterium
ATAGTCCTCGGCGAGATAAAAGCCGTCAGCGTCGTGCTCCAATGCCGTGCCAATTTTCCATGCAGACGGGTAGTTCAGCTTTATTCGCATCGGACGCGCCTGCATACCAGTAGGATATCCGAAAACAGCTTGTCCGTTGATCAGGACGTGGTCGTCTTCGATAGAGGTTCCCGCCATCATATACACGCTGTTCTCATCCACGGGTGTATCCCAAGTCTCCGCAAGCGTGTACTGGATCGTTGAGACGTTCGCAGGATCGGACAGGCGCCACTGATTAACCGAGACCTTTTCGGATGGGATAAGGTTGCCGCTCGCGTCGAGCGCTTCAAATGTTTTGACGAAGCGACCGATGTCCATTACCTGGTACGTGCCGGGAGCAGTAGACGCAAACTGATAAACCGCGTTGGCGTCCGTGAGGTCGCTTACGGACAGCGTGACCTTAAACGTATCGCCGGACCGATCATTCAGGTCAACCACATACTCCAACGGGGTGACTGCAACCGAAATACCATCCCCTCTTTCCGTTTTCGTTGATACACGGCTCGAGCCGCAGCCGAGGGCCAACGTCCCAATGACTACCGCGACAATCGAAGGTCGAGCAAGAAACGAATACATTACGAATTTGTACTGATTGGATAAGAAAAAGTAGTTTGGTCGATACGATAGTCGAGCTTCCAAGTTGCGGCGACCGGAGCCGGCAGTCGACAGCCGTCATACGGCAGCGGCGACAGTTAGGCAGGCCAACGCCAGGTCGTAACGAATACCGTTACACTGGTTGTCGGTGGATCGAGTAAAGTTGGGGCTTTCGGCTGATCGTGGCGTACAACAAGTGTTGACTTGTGCTCGATAAAACGTCCGTATTAGGGAAGCATAAACCGATGACAGATCTCAAAGACAATGGCAAAGGAATAGGTAAAGACGCGGACCCACGAGTCGATCCGCAAGCAGAACTTCGGGGTTTCCTGGAAGACCCAGAATCGTATCCGCACGGACCGAACAGCGTAGAGCTTATTCAGACGCACGCGTCTTATGTAGCCATCGCCCATCCGTTTGTCTACAAGGTTAAGAAGCCCGTCGATTTGGGATTTCTTGACTTCTCGACACTTGAAAAGCGAAAGTTCTACTGTGACGAGGAAGTTCGTTTAAATGCACGATTGTGTGATTCAACCTATCTGGGAGTCGTGCCAATCTTTCGGGCACCTGAACGTGCGCCGTCGGGAGTATCTATCCCGGGAAGCAAGTCGACCGAAACCTCGCTGACGTTTGTCGGCAACCAAGACGCGTCGCCCGTCGAGTACGCTGTAAAGATGAAGGCGATGGTGAAGGATGGTTTCCTCGATCACAAACTAGATACGGGAGGTGAAGCAGCCGTTGGTCCGCACACCATCCGGCGAATCGCAGACAAACTGGAGAAGTTCTACGCGGATTGCGAGTCGACGCCAGAGATCAGCGAATGGGGAAGCGTCGAAAAACTTCGTATCAGTACGGACGAAAATTTCGGGCAAACCAGGAAATATCGGGGCGGACTCATCCCTTCGGCAACGTTCGATACTATTCAGGCCTTTACGAACAAGTTTTACGATACGCACGCTACGCTCTTCGAACAGAGGCGCCTTGAGGGGTGGATTCTTGATTGTCACGGAGATCTGCATTGTGAACACATTCACCTGTCGGAGGAAGGTGTTTGTATCTACGACTGCATCGAGTTTAACAAACGTTTCAGAAGCATCGACGTGGCGAGTGATATCGCATTTCTTTCGATGGACCTTCGCCGACACGGCAGGGCCGGGCTGGGACGATTGCTGGCCGAACAGGTTGCATCGGCACTTGATGACAACGAGTTGCTAACCTTGTTGCCGTTCTATGCATGTTACCGTGCGTACGTACGCGGCAAGGTGCAGTTAATGCGAAGCGATGCCGCTGAAGTCCCCGAGGATGAGCGAGAACAGAGTCGTGCGGAGGCTCGTCAGTATTTTCGACTTGCGCTAGACTACGCGGTCTCCGGCGGCGAGCCGATTGTCGTCGTGTGTATGGGTAGAGTTGGTACCGGAAAGAGCACAATTGCTGAGAATCTGGTCGAGCTCACCGGGTGGAATTGGTCATCGTCTGATAAAATTCGCAAGGAGCAGCACGGGCTGCCACTGTACACGCGAACACGTGGAAGGGCCTCCGAGGTTTACAGCAAAGAGGCTACAGAACGCGTGTATAATGAACTTGCTCAACGGGCCGTCCAGAACGCCGCCTCAGAATTGAGTACAGTAGTTGATGCAACGTATAGCTCGAGACGATTTCGAGAAGAACTTCGAGAGACGCTTCGAATCGCGGGCATCAAGTTCCAGTTCATCGAGATGAGGGCGAGACGCGGCGCAGTCGAAGAACGGTTAAAGCTTCGTGAAACGCAGGACAACGTCGTATCGGATGCCCGACTTGAAGATTTAGATGCGTTGGAGGAGAGATTTGAGGTTTTCGACGGCAACGAAGAACCGCCACTTTCGGTCGGGACGGGCGGATCGTTGGATGATTCGCTGACAGAATTGTTGGTAAACTTATCGGAGCGGTTCTCTACAGACTAGTCGGAAGGTTTGCGTTAGTAGATTCCAGGCGTGGTTGCATTTGGAAGCGATTTGTCGCATCGATTAGCTTATTCGCGGGGAGGCGTCTCGGGCGGCCCCCGGGTGGGAAGTGCCTGTCCTCGCGCAGCGACCTGGTCAGCATGGACAGAATTGATAGAACGCGTGTCGCTCGCGAACGCTCAAATACGCCTGGTACTATCTGACGACAACCACTCGGCCTCGTACGACTCTACCATGTTGTGATTCTACCGAGTAAACATATACCCCGGCACTCAGTCGTGCTGTCTCAACAACTAGGTCGTTTGCACCGGCTTTCACCCAGCTATCCTGTAGATTTCCGGCGCGCCGTCCTCGAAGGTCGTACAGCGACACGGTTACTTGCATTGCTTCGTCCGTCACCACACTCAGGCTAAAATAATCTCGTGCTGGATTCGGATATGCTGCCCGGATTTCCATTAGTCCATCCGCAACATCCTCCTCTCGACCAACGGTCGAGGCCTGCAAACTAGACGATTCGCCAAACGCCTGCCCGACATTAACAGCTCCTCTCGTCTGTAGCTGCGAGGCCGCCCACGCAAAATCTGAATAGATCATGCCCGTGCCAGTGAGCTGAAGCGTCCTGTTCTTGGCAGTGGATCCTTCGGAAACGCCAATGTCGATACTGGTCATTCCAGACGCAGGACCGTCTGCGGCGGTTAGCACTCCGTCATAAGACAAGAATTGAACGACCGCATCGCCTGCGTCGACCAGCGCCAGGCCAGCAATACCATTCTGCA
>CBDTVC010000503.1:0-3346 GCA_965363925.1 uncultured bacterium
GATGGACGACCGAAAGGATCACCTTTCTGGGATAACGCAAATCGAAAGCCGAAGCTGGACGTAATCAGCTTACAAACTGACCTTTGTTGTAGATCGCCCAAGCTTTGCCGACCATCGTATCACCAACAAATGGCGTGTTGTGACTCTTGGACTTGATATCGCTTTCTTCGAATATCCATTCGGTAGTGCTGTCGAAGATGGTGAGGTTTGCGGGTGAACCCTCGGCGAGCTTCGGAATTGCGATCCGCATGATTCGCCGCGGTGCAATAGTCACCTTCTCGACGGCCAGCTCCAGCGACAGAACGCCCTTTGCCACAATCTCGCGACCTGTTAGTCCCCAAGCCGTTTCGAGTCCGATTATCCCAAAAGGAGCAGCTGTAAACTCAACCTCCTTCTCAAACGACGCGTGGGGTGCGTGGTCGGTCACGATGGCGTCGATCGTACCGTCGCGGAGACCTTCTTTCATTGCCTCAACGTCATCCGCCGTTCGAAGGGGCGGATGCATTTTCGTGTTTGTCGCGTAGTTGCTGTCTTCAACCGCCTGATCTGTCAGCGTAAAATGATGGGCACAGACTTCGGCCGTGATCGGGATGCCGCGCGCTTTTGAACGGCGAACTATCTCAACCGCTCCTCTGGTGGAAATGTGCGCGACGTGTACGCCACCACCAGTATACTCAGCAAGCAGTGCGTCGCGGCCGATCATGACCTCTTCTGCCAACCCAGGTATTCCAGGGACGCCAAGACGAGTTGCAACTACACCTTCGTGCATGTGACCGTCTCCGTTCAGCGTCAGGTCTTCCATGTGATTAATTACAACCCGGTCGAGCATCGAACTATACTCCAAAGCGCGACGCATCAGGCCACTATCCTGTACTGGCGATCCGTCATCACTAAACGCTACGGCACCTGCTTCTACCAGATCCGCCATCTCGGCGAGATCCTTGCCGGCTCGCTCTTTCGAAACACATGCGATCGGATACACATCGACAGGAGTTGCCGCTGACCGTTCCTTGATAAACGTCACCACATCACTGGTGTGAATCGGCGGATTTGTGTTGGGCATACACGCAATTGCAGTAAAGCCTCCAAATGCTGCCGCCTTGCAACCGGTGGCGATCGTTTCTTTATGTTCAAAACCGGGCTCGCGTAGATGCACGTGCATATCCATCCACCCGATTGAGATATACCGATCAGTACAATCGTACTCTGTAATCGCAGCCTCGTCACTCTTTCCTTCCTGAGAAAGGTTTGCCCCAATCTTCTTGATCACGCCGTCACGAATCAATATGTCCGCCTTGAACTGCCGCTTCCCTTCGACATCGAGGATTGTACCGTTCGTTAGAAGGAGATTCGGTTGATGCGCCATTGTTTGATGTGCCATTGCTTGATGCGCGATTTGCCTGTTGCGCGATTTGCGTTGAAGTACCTGTTGAAAATCATTGCAGTCGGTGCAGGCCAACATCATTCGAACGCAAACGGCTTGACCGGCCGCAACAAGAACGATGTGGCCCAAAACGCGTAGGGCAGCCGCACCGACAGCGCCACAAAATACGAACCGCAGACTAAGAAATGACGACAAGCAGGCATACCGGTTCGATGGTTTGACTGCGCAAGACCACCGCGCAACACCCCCACGCCAAACCGCCGCGCCAAACCAACGAGCAGCATCATAAGCAACGCCGCGGAGCGACATCATGGAGCAGCACGGATGGGGCAATACGCATCTGCCGGACTATCTGTGACACAGATGGATTGTTAACCGATTCCGGACTTAAATTATCGGTCAGAACTGCGTTTCACGCCTGTTAAGAAGTCATCCCACACCGCGAACCGTCTAGCCACCATCAAATGCCCTCAGCATCCCAAACCGACATTTACGTTGCTTCAACTGCTGGTGATGAAGTACCTGAATCGATTACGCGAGCCGTAATACGGCTCGATAGACTCCGGACGAATGCAGCGCGTATTAGTCAGTGCGCTGATCCGGCTTCCATCATCGCAGTTGTCAAGGCGAACGCGTACGGACATGGTGCAGCCCGCTGTAGCGCTGCGTTGGCCCAGGCCGGAGTCAACTTTTTTGCAGTCGGCTCACTTGCCGAAGCCGCGCAACTACGCACGAGCGGCATCTCGGGACGCATTCTCATCCTGGGCTCTCCTTTGCCTGAACAGTTGGCCTGGTATAAAAAGCTTAACGTTGAACTCGCTGTTGCAACTCCTGAGATTCTTCAGTCCGTTCTGGAACGATCAATCATTCTGGAAGGCGTGAGAATTCACTTGAAAGTAGATACTGGAATGGGACGCATCGGATTCTCGCCCGAACAGTTTCTGGAGGCGGTTGTTCGATTGCAAGCAGCAGATGTGCCGATAAAATCCATCTGGACGCATTATGCAAATGCCGATAACCCCGACGATCCCCTGACAGCAAACCAGCGCACTCGTTTGCTTGATCTGATCCATCAAGCCGGGTTATCAGGGATCGATGTACATCTGATGAATACGGGCAGTCTAATTGCTGGCTCAGGTTCAGGGCCGACTGGAAACCGCGTGCGCGTAGGAATCTCGCTTTACGGCGCGACGGGCTTTGCATCGACCATTCGTGACGAGTTGCATCCCGTAATGAGCTTTCGTTCCAAGATTGTGCAAATAAAGTCAGTTTCAGCGGGCACGGGAATCTCGTACGGACATCGTTGGAAGGCGGATTCCGACACTCGTATAGCCACCGTTGGCGCTGGTTATGCGGACGGCTATCCGCGTTCTGTTTCGGCAAACGGAACGGTCGGAATCAACGGCGTTCTTTTCCCGGTGGTCGGTACCGTGTGCATGGGCATGTTTATGGTGAATATCGGTCAAAACGACTCTGTTTTCGTTGGGGATGACGTCATTCTCTGGGGCGAGGGCGGGCCAACCGTAGACGACGTGGCGCGCTGGGCCGGTACCATTCCGTACGAGCTTTTCTGTGGAGTGGGTGTTCGCGTGCCACGCATCTACATTGACAAAGATTAGCCCATGTCGGAACGTTGAAACAGTCTCGCGAGTACGAAACTGACCCCACGCTGAATACAAAGCTTCTTCTCAGGAAACAGTATATTGGCCGAGACAGATCGATCAACTGATCCAGGAACATTCGATGACAATGACCCAAGACCCCTCTGATGTCAACATCCTTCTCGTTGATGACGAAGAAGACGTAGTCGAAGTTGTAGGACACTTTCTCCGTCAAGAAGGATTTACGGTTCATCAGGCGTACGACGGCGAAGAAGCCCTGGCCAAAGCGACCAGCGACATCGATTTGATCGTACTCGACATCATGCTGCCAGGTCTTGACGGATACGAGATCTGCAAGCGA
>CBDTVC010000504.1:0-3339 GCA_965363925.1 uncultured bacterium
GTGGAAACATCGTCGACGTCATCGAGGAAATAATAGATTCCATCAGACATCGGATAGATCAGTTCGGCCCGTCCATCCGAATCAATATCCTTGAATTGAAAGTCGTGAGCATTAACGGATCCCGGATCGTCGACGGGAATGAATCCATTAATGTCAGCTTGTAATGCGTAGCTGTCCGCCCCGGTCGCCTCGAAGATCGACAGACTGAAATTGTCCCACGTGTTGACCCAGATCTCCATCAGACCGTCGTCGTCAAAATCGAACACACTGGCATCGTAGATAGAACCACCACCCAGAATGTCGTTACCGACCACGTACTCGATCGTCCATGTGGCAAACTCATCCAGTGCGCCGGCAAGAGAAGCAACAACCAGCTCGCGGTTGCCTCCGGTCCTTGAGGTAGTTACCAGTTCGATCTTGCCATCACCATCAACATCAGCTAGTTGAAAAGCCGAAGGTCGGAAGTCGGCAGATGCCTCGCGCTCATAATCCCACGTCGCTGTTGGCGTATCAGGAAAGACAAGGTCTGCGCCTTGTTCAAAGATGAAAAGGTCTGTTGCATCGCCGATTGTCGGGATCCCAAGATAGATTTCCCACAAACCGTCTTCATCGATATCGCCGTACGTCAGCGCTGGAAACGAGTTGCTTCCAACAGTGTGGATATAGTGCCAAACAGGCGCGTAGGAATTATCTCCATCATTTTCGTACAAATACACCGCGAGCACGCCAGGATCGGGACCGCCCGGCACAATCGTGGGATCCGTCGTGAACAGAATCTCGAGATTTCCGTCGTTATCAAGGTCCATTCCCACTTGGACACCTCGGCCACCGAAGTAGGGATCGCCGGGGAAAAGGTCAGCGTCTGAACGTGGGTCAAGCGACCACGCCAATTCGAAACCTGCTTCCGGAACATACACTTGAGCATCCGAATCCTGAACCATACCGAGGTTCAAAGTTGGGATACTAATCAGCGCTGTCAGAAACAATGCTGCGCAAAACGTTCGTAACATTTTGTCCATTCGTGGACCTCTCAGGGTGTTTTGTTTTGGGGATAGACGCATGGGGCAATGCACAGTAAACAAATTGCCGTGCTGAATCAAGGAAATTGAGAACGAAGCTTACTCGAATTCATCAGTAAAACGGCTACACGGTATCTAAACCAAATATTCTTAAGGCATTAGCGGTTGTAAGAGCTTCTACCTCCTCAACTGACAGCTGCTTAACCTCCGCAATCTTTTCGACGACCAGCCGAGTATAGGCTGGCTCGTTTCTCTTACCGCGGTGTGGGACGGGAGCGAGAAACGGTGCATCGGTTTCTACAACGATATGATCAATGGGAATAGCACGAACCACATCCGCCACCCCACTGTTCTTGAATGTCACGGTGCCACCTATTCCAAATAGATACCCGAGCCCCATCACTTCGTCGATGACCTCTACCGGACCGCCGAAACAGTGCAAAATCCCACGCATTTTCTCGGGCGTTTTTGCGGCATCTCGTTCTTCGGTGAGAATCCGAAGGACATCTGCTGTGGCCTCTCGGTTGTGAATAACCAGCGGCAAATCGTGTTCAATAGCCAGCCGAATGTGTTGGCGAAAGTACTCGTGTTGTTTGGCGTCAAACGAGCGGTCCCAATAATAGTCTAGCCCGCTCTCTCCAACGGCGATTACGTGTTCGTTCTCGCAGAATTGGCGGACCGCAATGAGGTCTTCATCTGTTGCATCCTTCACGTCAGACGGATGGATGGCCGACATCGCGTAAAGACCTTCATGCGCTTCGCACAGGGCAATCGCGTCACTTATCGATGGCACATCAATTGCCGGCATGACCATCATCCGCACATCCTTTTCGTGTGCCCGTGCTATTACCTCTTCTCGATCGTCGTTAAAACGCTTGTGGTACAGATGAACGTGGGTATCGATAATCATGTTGTGGCATTTCCATTTCTGAAGGTGGGCCGGAAGCCGCGACAGCCGAGTCTACGCCGCCAAGCGTGACGTGGCAAAGTGAGAGCCAATTTGCAGACTTCCCATTCAGCAACAAACCTGAATGATGCCCGTGTCCCCGAAGCTCTAGGGGCAAGCGATTTGACCCAGACTGGCTGAACCTTTGACTCGGCGAGCCTGTTGCACAAACGGACCGGTGGTACTCGTACGAAGATACGATCTCATTCAGGTCGCGACTGGCGCGGATTCATTTTACTATCTTCGTCTATTCATATCCGAACCCTGCATGGTGGCCAAACAGTCCAAAATAGCACATCGACTCGCGCTGATTCTAGTCGTCTTGATTCCGCTGATCGCTCTCTATCCGATTGTGCAGACTTTTTCCGATTGGATTGCCGTTTCGAGAATACTCGACTCCCGCGGTGCAGGCGCAATCTCCCGTTCATACGACTGGATCGTGTGGGCTGACAACGACGGTTCAATTGAGGCGACCTACGTGCACCCGTCAAGTCCCGCAGCGAACGCAGGGTTGCGGAAGGGTGATAGTTTCTACATGTTGGACTTTCAACAGTACTTCAACGCAGAAGACCTCCCCGGCCTCACTGAGAGTCGGCGGGCAGGTGTGATGTTGAACTACACCGTTATTCGAGGCACGGAGCAAGTTGACAGCAGTTTCCCAATCACGCGATACCCGACGTTCCTGTATCCCACCTCGGCAACGTTGTGGCGCTTCTCGATGTGGGGGTTTGCCATCGCGGCATTCTTCCATCTACTCGGGCTAATCGTTGCAACGCCGCTCGCCCGCCGTTCTCGAGCTGCTTTTTTCTCGACTGTACTGATTGCATCGTCAGCGTTGTGGATTGTGGGCAACCTAGTCCGGATTATTACCATAGATCTTTTGGGGCCGCCGCAACCAGGAGGTCGATACGACTTATTGTTTCAGGCTACCACTTTGATCGGCGTAGTCGGATGGATTGCCTTTCCAGTGTTGTTGGCGCAGAAGGTTGTCGGCTCCAATGGGTTTCTCCGACAACGCCGACAATACCTGCTAATCTACCTTCCGCCGGTGGTACTCGGTACGCTTGCCGCAACCGTGGCCTTCTCGGGTGGCGTCGGCCCGTTTGCGCTCGACGAATTGGTCACACCAATCCTTTTCTATGCTTCTTGTTATATCGGATTGGCAGCAGCACTGATCTTACTTTCGCGGAGGATGTTGACCAAAGGTGAAATTGCCGAGACGGTAACTGAGGATGGCTTCGCCGCCTCAGATTTTACGGCTGAGCAATGGAATACCACCGGTTCGAGTATCACCTTGATCGTGTCGGTCATCGCAGCTCTCATGATTATCGGCGTGCTGCCCTGGGCACGAACATCCGGGGACACCACCGCCGG
>CBDTVC010000505.1:0-3304 GCA_965363925.1 uncultured bacterium
TACTGCCTCAAATTGGGACGATATTGGCATCAAAGGGCACAATAACCTTCCTCACAGCGCCGGGACTGTCCAGCAACATTGCGGCCTGACATTTAGCCAATGGGTTTAAGTAAAAACGTCTTACGTACTGCGGTAGAAAAATTTAACAGGGTCGTCAACCCGCTCGAGCCGGTCAATCTTGGACTGCTGCTCTCGGGTGGCGGCGCGCGCGCAAGCTATCAGTCTGGCGTGTTGGCTTACATCGGCGAGGCGTTCCCCGGACTTCACTTTCCAATTGTGACGGGAGTTTCTGCTGGCGCAATTAATGCCGCCCACCTGGCCACGCACGAAGGCAACCTGCAAGAATGTGCAGCCCGCCTCACTGACTCTTGGCTCGAGATTCGACCCAATGATGTGTACGAGTCTGAATCATCGTTTTCATGGGCAAAATCCTACCTATTTAATAGGAGTCGTGATGACCTCGACATTACACGTCGAGCATTTCTCGATACCGGCCCGCTGCGCGCGTATCTCGGGAAAAAGTTGGCGGATGAAAGCGGGAGACTGGTTGGTGTTGAACGGCGACTGTCGTCTGGCATGCTCCAGGCACTCGCAATCGTCACCACCAATTATGGGACGGGTCAGACAACGACCTGGGTGCAAGGCCGCGACATTGAGCGCTGGGAACGACCCAATCGGGTGTCCTTCAATACGGCGCTGACGGTTGATCACGTCATGGCCTCGACAGCCCTCCCGCTCATCTTTCCTGCCATTCAAATTGGTGATGCATTCTACGGCGATGGTGGGATCCGTCTTTCTGCGCCGCTCGCCCCGGTTGTTCATCTGGGAGCAAACAAGATCCTGGCGATCTCAACGCGATACGCTCGTTCACGTGCTGAGGCCGACGAACCACTTTTCGTTGGGTATCCGCCCTTGGGCCAGATCTTCGGCCTGCTCATGAATTCGATCTTTCTGGATGCACTTGATCAAGATGCCTTGATGATGGATCGAATCAATGCATTGCTGGACGAACTTCCACGACGGAAACGCCTTGGTCTAAGACCGGTCGAACTGTTGGTACTGCGGCCGTCGGTTGATTTGGGGAAACTCGCTAGTGAGTTTGAATCCTCGGTTACGGGTCCATTGGCAATTTTTACGAAATTATTTGGCCGATCAAAGAGTCCCGACTGGCTCAGTATGCTGCTGTTTGAGCACGAATACATCAGTCGGCTTATCGACGTCGGCTACGCGGATGCCAAGGAACAGCACGACCGCATAGCCGTCTTTCTCGATGACTCGGACTTTCCAAAGCGCGAAGAAGCACATCTGTAAGCAAAGGCATTTTCCTCAGAGCAATGAGTAAACAAGAGAGTCCGCAAAATATAGCTCCATCCTTGTTTGACGGGTCGGACGCGCAGGACAATACGAGCGGCTTTTCGACAAATAGCGACGAATCTCGTGACGAGATTTCGGTGAGCGCGAACAAATCGAAGGCCAAAAAGCCCGTCACAAAAAACAAGACGGAGGGATCGTTGGCGGCCGACTCACGACCTGGCAATTTGCCAATCGAGGAGTCGCCCAGCTCAAAGCGTTTACGCGAAAGTGGATCGACCCAAGCCACCAGCCAGCCGAGCAACTCAGCGCTTCGAGGAAGTACGCCGTTGATGAGGCAGTATTTCGGCATAAAAGAGAAACATCCGAACACGGTGCTGTTATTTCGGATGGGCGATTTTTACGAGACCTTTGACGACGATGCTCGTCTGGTTGCGCCGATTCTCGGCCTGACGCTTACCAAGAGGGCAAACGGAAAGGCCGCTACTGTAGCCCTTGCCGGCTTTCCTCATCACTCGCTTGACTCCTATCTGCCGAAACTCGTCCGGGCTGGCTATCGCGTTGCCATTTGCGAACAAGTTGAAGATCCCAAGGCCGCGAAAGGCATCGTCAAGCGGGAAGTCCGTGAAGTCGTTACGCCCGGCGTTTCGTTTCGAGACGAACTGCTAAACCCGCGGCGGGCAAACTATCTCGCAGCCAGTTGCCCGGACAAGAATGGAAGAACAGGCATTGCATTTATTGATGCCTCCACTGGCGAATTCTTTGCCACGCAGGTAGAAACGATTGACGTCGACCGGGTTCTCGGCGGGATTGGCCCGACCGAATTACTAGTGCCTGAATCTGCTGCTGCTACTTTCAAACACTTTGAACGGTCGGGCTCCCTGATCACAACGGTGCCAGACTGGATGTTTGGTCTTGAGTTTGCAAAATCGGCGTTGACCGACCACTTCCAGACACACTCCATGAAGGGGTTTGGTTTGGACGATCTTGATACAGCGATCCGGGCTGCGGGAGGGATCTTGCAATATGTTTCGGATACACAGAACGGTCGCCTGCCTCCAATCAAGCAGATAAAACGGTACCGCACGGATTCGTTCATGCAGCTTGATCCGGCCACGCGCCGAAACCTTGATCTGGATGCTTCTGGCGAGTCTGCGACCGGCGCAAGTTTGTCGTCGATTCTTGATGGCACACTAACACCGATGGGAGCTCGACGACTACGCTCCTGGTTACAGAAACCACTTGTGGATGCGGCCGAAATCAATTTGAGGCTGGATGCAGTAGGAGAGCTGCTCGCACGCGATCGTCGCCGCGAGGCCCAAAACGTTCTCGCAGAAGTAGGGGATATTGAGCGTCTTGTCATCAAGAACGCGACGGGTCGAAGCACACCGAGGGACCTGGTCAGTCTCGCAGCGTCTCTGTCTGCTTCGAACGCTCTTCCAGATATCCTTAACGGACTGACATCTGCGCTGCTCACCGAAACCGCCTCCAAACTGCGGCCCTGTACGGAGGTTGTGGATGTTGTATCCACCGCCTTGGCAGACGAACCGCCCGCTTCTCTGTCGTCGGGAGGAGTAATCCGCGAAGGCTATAGCAGCGAACTCGACGAGCTGAGGAAACTTGCTACATCCGGCAAAGATCTGATCGCCAAGATCCAGAAAGAGGAACGTGAACGCACAGGCATCTCGTCGCTCAAGGTTGGATACAATCGAGTGTTCGGATACTTCCTTGAAGTAACCAACACGCACAAAGACAAGGTACCCGACTACTTCATCCGCAAACAAACACTCGTAAATGCTGAGCGGTATATCACACCGCATTTGAAGGAGCTTGAGGAGAAGATCCTCACGGCCCAGGAAAAGATTGATGCAATCGAGACAGAACTTTTCGAGTCGGTGCGCAGGGTTGTAAACGATCACGCAGACGACATGCTTTCAACCGCGGAGTCGGTTTCGATTGTAGACGTTCTATGTTCATTTGCCTCGCGAGCCGA
>CBDTVC010000506.1:0-3291 GCA_965363925.1 uncultured bacterium
CTGAGTAAACGGATTGGCCCTGCATGACGCCGACGAGCTACGTCGACTTTCGAGATTCCCTGGAAGCTGGCGATACGACCTGTGTCGCTGAGACTCGACAGTTTATTGATCGATGCCGTTCTTCAAAGTTGAACGCTTTTGTTCATTTGGATGAGACAGGTGCGCTTGATCAAGCGGCTGCATTGGACGAGACCGACCGGAGCAGCTTGCCCCTCGCAGGGATGGTTGTTGGCATCAAGGACGTAATCAGTTGCAAAGGCTCGCCGCTTTCCTGCGGCTCTAGAATGCTGTCTGGATTCACTTCGCCATTTGATGCCACAGCAGTTGAACGGCTAAGATCCGCCGGAGCCATCATTCTTGGCAAACTCAATTGCGATGAGTTCGCAATGGGCTCGTCGAACGAAACCTCTGCCTTTGGCCCCGTCCGTAATCCCGTCAATCCGGAATACGTTCCCGGCGGATCATCAGGCGGTTCAGCGGCCGCGGTCAAAGCGGGCCTCTGTCACGTAGCCCTTGGTTCAGACACTGGAGGATCGATTCGGCAACCATCGTCTTTCTGTGGAGTTGTTGGCTTGAAGCCAACGTACGGCCGCGTAAGCCGCTTCGGGCTGGTCGCGTTTGCTTCGTCGCTTGATTCAATCGGGCCAATAGGTAATAGCATTGATGACGTTTGGCTTGTACATCAAACGATTGCGGGCCACGATGCCAAAGATGCTACAAGCGCTGATGTGCCGCTGAAGCGAGTGGCATTTGGCTCGGGGCAATCGGACAACCTCGCCGGCTTGCGGCTCAAGAGTCAGGATCCGAAGCAGACAACTAAACCACTTCGCGTTGGTGTCCCACGCGAATATTTCGACGCAACCGACGGGCTGGATACCGATGTCCTGGACCACGTCCGTCAGCAGATAAAGAAGCTCGAAGGTGCCGGCGCTGAAGTGGTGGACGTGTCGTTACCGCACACACGCTTTGGTGTAGCCACCTATTATATAATTGCCTCTGCGGAGGCGTCCAGTAACCTCGCACGCTACGATGGTGTCCGGTTTGGATTTCGCGCTTCGACGTCAGATCCGATCTTCGAAAACCTGGTTGCTGAGACCCGAAACGGAGACCCTGACATCAGTGCGCTCGATGCGATGTATACCGCTTCTCGAACGATTGGATTTGGTGAAGAAGTGAAACGGCGAATTATGCTCGGCACGTTTGCGTTGTCGTCGGGGTATCACGATGCGTATTACGACAAAGCGCAGCGGGTACGTACACTTATCCGCAAGGACTTTGATAATGCGTTTACCGACGTGGATATGATTGTCACGCCCGTTGCGCCAACGCCAGCATTCAAGCTTGGTGATCGGATAAGCGACGTCCTTGAGATGTACCTCGGCGACATATTTACGATACCATCCAGCCTGGCGGGTCTGCCGGGCGTTTCGATCCCTACCGGACAGTCTCACGATGGCCTACCGATCGGGCTGCAACTACTCGGTCCGGCCTTTTCGGAGGAACAACTCCTTTCGACCAGCAAATTCCTGATGGGTTTGTAGGTGATCGCTCAAGATTTTGTCGCGAAGTTCGCCGAACGGCCGTAATCATCCATCGGACCTCGCCTACTTTAGCTCGTGATTTAGTAATTTGACCGGCACACGAGTTCCATAAACGTGGCTAGTACCTGTGTTTTGGCGCGGTTGAATGGCACTTGTGTTCAGCACCTGGGCTTGGTGCTAGCACGTTGCGAAGCGAGTTGATACGGATAGGACGTTCGCTGGGATCATTCCGGAAACGTTTCGCCTGTAGCACTCGCGACAACCACTGGCGGATTCCGCTGTAGATTCCGCTGTAGACTCGTCAGAAAATTTCAAGAATCATCCTGCGAAAGAATGAGCATCCTAGTTGACAAGAATACGCGTCTTGTAGTGCAAGGCTTCACCGGAAAAGAGGGCACCTTCCATTCGGAACAGATGCTTGAATATGGAACGCCGTTAGTAGCTGGCGTCACTCCGGGAAAAGGCGGAACCACGCACCTCAACAAACCCGTATTCAATACGGTTCAAGATGCCGTTGATCAGGCTGGTGCGAACACGTCTGTGATTTTCGTTCCGCCCCCGTTTGCAGCGGATGCCATTATGGAAGCCGCCGATACCGGGATTAAGGTCATCGTGTGTATTACCGAGGGAATCCCGGCGCGTGACATGATTGATGCGTTTCAGTATGTACAGGCGCGCGGCGCGCACTTGATTGGACCCAACTGTCCTGGCGTTATTAGTCCCGGGCAAGCGAAGGTTGGTATCATGCCTGCCATGATTTTCTCCGAAGGTTCGATCGGCGTAATTTCGCGATCCGGAACGCTTACCTACGAGGCCGTTGATCAACTTACTCGCGAAGGATACGGTCAGAGTACTGCCGTTGGGATTGGCGGAGACCCCATAATCGGTACCCGCTTCGTTGACGCGCTGACATTGTTCCAAGCGGATGATGAAACCGAAGCAATTGTTATGATCGGCGAAATTGGCGGGACCGCAGAAGAGGAAGCTGCGGATTTCATCAAAGATCACATGACCAAGCCTGTCTTTAGCTTCATCGCTGGCGCTACTGCACCGCCGGGACGCCGTATGGGACATGCGGGTGCCATCATCGCTGGCGGTAAAGGAACGGCTGAAGAGAAGTTTGCTGCACTTGAAAGCGCAGGGGCTGTAATTGTCAAGAATCCCGCTTTGATGGGAAGCACCGTAAAAGAGCATCTCAGTTGAGCGGTAAAAAAGGCCAGTTCAAACCTCGGCAGCCCAGGACTCCTCTAGAAACCCGGTCGATCAATAACGTATCGTTCGTCAAAAGCGCCGATGCGATTGACCAGCTGCCCGCTGAAGGGCTTCCCGAAGTTGCATTTGTGGGACGGTCCAATGTCGGCAAGAGCTCACTCCTCAACCTGATTACGGGCCGCAAGAACCTTGCGAAATCCAGTTCAACGCCCGGGAAAACGCGGACGTTTAACTACTACGATGTCAACGGTACCTGGTACATGGTTGATCTTCCGGGCTTTGGGTACGCAAAGATGGCGCGGACAGAACGAGATCGTTGGGCGCGTCTCATCGTCGAATATCTCGAGAGCCGCGATTCGCTCAGACTTGTGCTGCACCTGGTTGATAGCAGGCATCCACCCGGCGAAATAGATCAGTCCGTGATGGACTTGATGCGTGGCGGATGGGTCCCCTATATCGTGGTTTTGACAAAATGCGACAAGCTTTCCACAAACCAGCGGGCCAAATCAGTAGCCGTTGTGAAGAGAGAACTCGTTGC
>CBDTVC010000507.1:0-3288 GCA_965363925.1 uncultured bacterium
CTACGGCAAGCGCGGAGATCCAGTCGAATTTTCGAGCCTCGTGGATCGTCAACCGTTTTTCGGCCAAGTTCAGCTGTCCGGTGGCAAGGAAATATTCTCAAAGGTGTTCAAAGAATCCGTTGAGAACCCCGTTGATCGAGGAAGCATAGAGCTGCCCCCGTATCTGCCATCACACCCCGCAATAGTCGAGGAATACGCCAATCATCTGGATGCCATTCAGATCACTGATCGGAAAGTGGGTGATGCCCTGGACGAACTCCGAGCGAACGGCCTCTTGGAGAATACCGTCGTGTTCTTCTTTTCGGATCACGGTATGAGGATGACTCGAAACAAACAATTTCTATACGACGGTGGATTACACGTCCCCCTTATCATTGTAGACTTTCGAACGACGGACTCGTCCGACGCTGGTACTGCAAACGACGCCCTCGTAAGCGGTCTCGATCTTGGAACGAGCGCGCTTGCCGTTGCTGGAATAGAAATTCCCGATTACATGGAGGGCATCAATTTCCTGACGCAGGATTTTCCGGGACGAGAGTACGTAATTTCGACGCGCGACCGCGCCGACTTCACGATCGACCGCATTCGTTCTGTGCGATCACGTCGATTTAAATACATACGCAACTTCATGACTGATCGGCCGAGCTCGCAGCCTACCTACATGGACGTAGATGGCGTTGAGTTTGTCCAAGTGATGCGACAATTGTTTGCCGATGGCGAACTGAACCCTGAACAGGCTCGATTCTTTTCGGCCGAGCGGCCGGCTGAGGAGTTGTATGACTTGGACGCTGATCCTTTCGAGCTGAACAACCTGGTAACAAACGCGACTTTTGAAAGTACGCGAAAACAGTACGCGACGGTGCTCGACGACTGGATCGCTCAAACGGGCGACCGGGGCCAGTTTCCGGAGGATGTTGAGGGTCTGAAATTGATGCTTGGTATTTGGGGCGATCATGCGACCAATCCGGAGTACGAACCGTTAAGACAGGAGTTTGCAGGTTTGTCGGGTTCGCAATTTAATTTAAAGAGCAGTGGTTGGGCACCGGTCGGTAATTGAAGAATATTCCTGGCCCGTATCTTCGTCACTCTGATGATGCACATCGATAGAAGCTACTATCTCACTCCGAATGGCGACATCTCCAATGCATGTAAAGTCCCGATGGGCAGTTTGGCTGTCTGTGCTGAGGGGAGGTTTGCTCGTCTTACTCGCCTGTTTGCCGATGATCGTGTTTGAGTGAATGCGCGTCAACACCGTGAAACAGAAATCAATGAAAAATTGAAAACAGCCCCCCGTGTTCCGGAAACGGACATTGTAATGGATTCTGAAGAGCCCGTCCGTGCGTTCCACGCAGCTGGCGAAGTAGGTGGTCCATTGTATCCCATCTACCATTTCTCCGCCACACGGTTGAGTGCGCTGCTTCCTTCAGGTGCGTGTTTCCTTGATTTATTTTGCGGCTCGGGCCGATTGCTGACTTATTTGTTGGCCGGGAGGCCGGACTTGTCCGCTATAGGGATTGATTTGTCTGGCGAAATGCTGCGACGTGCCAAGGAGAACGCCGTCAAGGCTCAGGTTTTGGATCGTGTTACTCTTGTACAGGCTGACGCAGCACTGGCTGATCGTGTTCTCGAGCAGCCGGTCGCCGCGATCGCTTCACTGTCTGCGCTCCACCACTGCCCGAGTTCTGACATTTTGCGTGATGTTCTGCGGGCGGTGCAACGAATCCGTGATCGCGATGGTTCAGCGGTTTGGCTGTTTGACCTGGTGCGACCACCACACGCCTCTACAGCGAATCTAATACCGAGCTCTTACGAATTGTCAACGGGTCTTCAACTAGATCCATTCTTTCGAGAGGACTGGATCAATTCGTTGAGGGCGGGATGGACGTTTGAGGAAATGCGCGATGCGCTTAAGACTTCCGAGCTAGACCTCATCAGTAGCGAGGCAAACTTCAGTCAAGTGCACTGGTGCCCGTCGTCTTCTGTGACGCCGCCGCCACCGGATTGGAATGGTCCAGGCAGAGAAGGAGACGTTCGGCGTGCCGATAAGCTGGCTTCTGAGCTTGGTTTTGGTCCGCTAGAATAACGTGTTCGGGCTGCCAATGCTTTGATCAAGCGTTGGTGTCGATTTGCCTCCTCCCAGTGCTTTGCCGACTGAACGGCGGGTCGCTAAACAATAGGAGTTCGACAAGCATAAACGCAGGGACCATGCCAACTCTCCTACACGATGTTCAGAATTTCCCTGTAGATATGAATGCCCGGAAAATGCTAATAAGCTAGTGTTGTGTGGGTTCGTCCGAGCGTTTCAAATCAGGCTGACGGGCCCTGCTGTGAGACACCGTCACAGCCAGACCAACTTCTGTTCGTTGGCAATTTGTTGATGCCGGTCCGGCACCCATCCTAAGGAGGGCTCCATGAAAAGGTCCATTCCCGCTACGCGATTTCCGCAATCGTTGTTTTACTTTCTGGTCATCTGTTCGTTAGCCTTCCTTGCTCAACCTGTTAAGGCCCAACTCAACGGAACGTATACGATCGGGCCGGACCCGGGTGATGACTACGCCTCGTTTACCGCGGCTGTGACAGACCTGAACAGTGTCGGTGTTGCGGGCCCTGTGGTCTTTTCGGTAGACAGCGGCACGTATACAGAGCAGTTCACGATTACCGCGGGTACATCTGACGGTACCAGCGTAGTCAATACCGTTACCTTTACGCCCGCATCAGCGATCGTAAACCTCCAATTCGAGCCTACGGTATCCGATAACTATATCATCCGGCTCTCCGGTGCCGACCACATCGTTTTTGATGGGCTGACGTTTGATTCCGACCCGAGCGGCGACCAAGGGTCGTATGGACGAGTGATTGATATTTCGGCTGGTCCTGCCGTTGGAATACAAATCGTCAACTCATTCTTGTCTGGCGTGTCCACCGGGTCGAATTCGACCGACCTGGCCGTCATTTTTGTACTTGCAAGTGCGCAAACGAACAATCTCTTTGTGAGTGGTAACACCATTACCAATGGTAGCTACGGTATACAACTGAACGGCCAGAGCGCGGCGATGTCGACTGGTACGTTGTTGAGTAACAACTCGATCAGCTCGGGTGGCTATGGCGGAATCTTTGTCCAGTATCATGAAGCAGCGAGCATCGACGGTAACACAATCGCCGTCGACGACCGGGCCGTTGAAATAAGTATCAGCGATGTCGCGAGCGTTACGGCTAATGCGATCACATTGAACGCCCCCGGGGCCTACGGGGTCTACCTGAATGACTGTGACGGCGTGATTGAGGTTG
>CBDTVC010000508.1:0-3283 GCA_965363925.1 uncultured bacterium
TCCGACACCCGAGCGCCCGCCCTAGTCGACCAGACCTTCGACGAGTCCCTCGATCAACCGGACAACGATGACTGCCTGTTCCGGGTCTACACTTACGACAAATTCTTCGACGGCCGGTATCATGGTCTCCGACCCGCTCTGGCGTTGGATAACCAAAATGGGATGGCCAGGAAGATCCAAGACCTCAATGACCTCTCCGAGCGTTTGTCCGTCTTCAAGACGGACCGACATTCCCGCAAGGTCGTCCAGGTACCACTCGCCCTCATCAAGCTCGGGAAGATCCGACTCGCGTGCGTATACGTTTAGTCCGCGAAGGGGACGAACACCGTCAATTGTGTCAATATCTTGGAAGTCGAGCAGAATAGTAGTACTGCTCTTGTAGGGCTGAAAACGAATCCTCGCAAGGCCAAACGGTTTTGCCGTTTCTGCACTTTCCCCAACAAACAATTCCTTGATCCCTTCTAGTCGAGAAGGATCTTCGGTATCGGGTACGACCTTTACTTCACCGTTTAGTCCGTGAGGCTTGCCAACCCGGCCAACTCGAAGCAACATGGGATTAACCGCTTGCAGCTCCTAGCCTTCCGCCGGCTTCTCAGGGGCAGGTGTAGCTTCAGTCGCGACATCGCCTCCAGCTGCAACTTCCGGTGTTGCGGCTGAATCTTCAGCGGCCTGCTCTACGTTGCGGGCAGCTTGCGCTTCGTTTGCCGCGTTGGCCGCAGCGGCCCGAGCAGCCTCAACCTTCTCGGCAGCAGCTTTCTTCGCCACTTCAGCTGCTTCCGATGCAGCCTGATCCGCTTTCTGGCGAGCTACTGCGGCGTCAGCAGCAGCCACATTGGCCGCCTTGTATTCTGCCTTAAGTGCTTCGCGCTCGCGATCCTTGGACGTCATTTTCGTCGATGCCTTTGCAATCTCGGCATGACGAGCCCGATGGGCGCTCATGGCTTCAGCAATGGCTTCGTCAGCCACTCCCTTACAGCTCATTTGAAAAGCGAGCATCAGGCCCTGCTTACTCAAAATTGACCGAACGGTATCGGAAGGCTGGGCACCTTGACCGAGCCAGTAGATCACTCGTTCTTCCTTAAGGGAGACCTCTGCAGGCTCACTAAGGGGATTGTAACGACCGAGGTCTTCAATGAAACGGCCGTCTCGCGGGTTTCGCGAATCGGTCGCAACAACACCGTAAAGGGGACGCTGCTTTCGTCCCATCCTTCTCAAGCGGAGTCTTACTGCCACGTTTTTCTGTTTTTCTAGTTCTTGATTGCGGACAAATGCCCGACTTGCTGCTCGGCCAGCCTAGGCCGAACGCATATAAACATAGTAAGAGCGAATTAGTTGCGCCGTCCCGCCAAAGCGGACAAATCAACTGAACGCCCCTTACCCATCAACTTTGTAACCGTCTTCATCATCTTCTTCATATCGCGAAATTGCTTCAGCATCTGGTTGATGTCCGAAACCTCCATTCCGCTACCCTGTGCGATTCGACGACGCCTGCTTCCGTTAATCAGTTCTGGACGTCGCCGTTCGTCGGGCGTCATTGACTGTATGATCGCTTCAATGTGCTTGAACGCGTCATCATCAACATCGAAATTCTTCAATTGCTTGCCGAGCCCTGGAATCATTCCCAGAAGGTCCGTAAGCGACCCCATGCTCTTGAGCCGCTGCAATTGGTCATAGAAGTCCTCAAGATCAAACTTCTCCGTCGAAATCTTTTTGCGGAGCTTCTCCGCTTGCTTTTCATCGTACTGATCCTGGGCTTTCTCGACAAAGGAAACCACGTCTCCCATGCCCAGAATTCGCTGCGCCATTCGATCCGGGTAGAACGGAGTCAACGCATCCATCTTCTCGCCAGTCGAAGCAAATTTAATTGGCTTCTGTACAACTGACCGAATTGAAAGTGCGGCACCACCCCTTGTATCACCATCCAATTTCGTAAGCACAACGCCATCGAAATCGAGACGGTCGTTAAACTCTTTGGCTGTGTTTACAGCGTCCTGCCCGGTCATACTGTCGACAACAAACAGGATCTCGGTCGGCGTGACAGCCTCCTTGATGTTTTGCACCTCCTCCATCATCTGCTCGTCGACGTGCAAACGACCAGCAGTATCGACGATCAGAATATCTCTGGCCGTTTTGCGCGCTTCCGCTAAACTTTCCCGAGCGACGCGAACCGCATCTTTTACCACCTCGCCGTCTTCTTCAATACCAAACACCGGGACACCGATCTGGTCGCCGAGCATTCGAAGCTGGTCAACTGCGGCGGGTCGATAAACATCTGCGGCTGCAAGCAACGGCGCTCTTCCCTGGCTCTTAAAGTAGGCTGCAAGCTTCCCACAAAACGTAGTCTTACCCGAACCCTGAAGCCCAGCCACGAGGATGACCGTTGGAGGCGTCGAAGCAAACTGGATTCCGACCGCCTCCGTACCGAGCAATTGCACCAGCTCGTCGTACACCACCTTGACAAGTTGTTGACCAGGTTTCACCGAGTTCAACACATCTTCTCCAAGCGCCGCCTCCTTGACGCGCTCGGTAAAGTCGCGTGCAACCTGGTAGTTGACGTCAGCATCAAGCAAGGCTCGGCGAATCTCGCGCATTGTCTGCGCTATATTCAAGTCGTTAATTCGGCCTTGACCGGATAACTTCTTGATTGCGTCGTCAAGCTTTTCTGAAAGATTCTCGAACATCAGGTGGAAACGGAACGGCTATGGTTTCGTGGCCAGCAGTGGGCAACGCATTACCTCACCAAGAAGTAGGACTTCTCGGGAGTACAGAATTGTTAAAATACCCCGTTCTTGAACAATTTACCAATCTTACCTTCCGATAATGTTGCTGGAAGCCAAGAAAGCACTTCGTCGCAGACTCAGAGCGATCCGAAAATCAATCCCAGACGAACAACGTCGGGCCCACGATTCGGAAATCACTCAAAATCTCCTTCAATTGCCCGAATATCAACGCGCCCGGAAGCTATTCTGCTTTCTGGGCGTGCCGGCGATGTCTGAGACGGATACTGGACCGATTGTCCATCATGCCCTCCAGAGCGACCGTGTCGTCGCCGCGCCGGTCATACTGTCCATGGGCAACGGTCCGATCGACCCTCCACGAATGGAGGCACGCATCGTTTCCAATGAGTCGAGATTGCAAACGACTTCTATGGGCTTGATCGAACCAGTCGGCTCGCCGATCCTCCCTTCAGCAGATATCGACGTTTCGATCGTTCCATGCCTGGGCGTATCACTCACCGGAGACCGAATCGGCAAGGGAAAAGCATTTTATGATCGATTCCTCG
>CBDTVC010000509.1:0-3274 GCA_965363925.1 uncultured bacterium
AACGCTGAGACAGGAGAGACCTATCATCTGATTCATAAGCCACCTCCGAAGGACTCGGACCCGGATTTGATCATCCAGCGAAAAGACGATCTTCCTTCTGCGATTCTTGCACGGTTGCAAGTGTACCGAGAGCAGACAAAACCGTTGGAAATCTATTTCTCGAATCAGGGAAAACTGAAGCTTCTGGACGGAGTTGGCACGATGGACGAAGTGCACCAGAGTCTCGTTGATCATTTGCAGGTCTTTGGCTGATCCGTACTTCGCTGAGTTCCAGGTCGCTACGACTTGACTGCCCATTATCCCCAACTTCCCGTTAAAGTCGATTTGTACTCGCTGTACGACTCGGCAGATACACGCTTCCCCCAGATGACATTGCTTGACAGCGACAAAGAACTGCTCCTGCGAATTGAAGCAGACCTTGCGGACATCCGTAGAAATCTGGCGGCCCGAAAACCATCGGGGTTGTATGAGCCGACCTGCTACGTTCTTGAGTCGGTCGGCAAGCGCCTGCGTCCTGTCTTGGTTCACCTTTCCGCCCAGGAATATGGTGCCACTCGGTCTGATGCGAGTCCGCTTGCGAGTGCCGTCGAAGTGTTCCACAATTTTACGCTCGTACACGACGACGTCATGGACAACGCTAGTCAGCGTCGAGGCCGTGCCACCGTTCATGAACGATGGGATGTCAGCACCGCTATCCTCGTGGGTGACCTGTTGCTGGGCTTATCGTACGAATTGGTTGCTGGTGCATCTGCAGACAAAGTCTCGTGGCTACTTTCTGTGTTCGGCGAGATGGTGGTTCGACTTTGTGAAGGGCAGACCGTCGACATGCAATTTGAAAATCAAGCGTCGGTAACTATTGAGGACTACCTCGACATGATTGACCGCAAGACGGGCGCTTTGCTGAGTTGTTGTCTACGTTTTGGGGGGATCATCGGTGGCGCCGACGAGAGACAGGTTGAAACGCTTGGATCGGCAGGTTTGGAGTTGGGGCGGGCTTTCCAAATACAGGATGACTTGTTGGACTTAGTCGCTACCGACCCGAAGTGGGGGAAAACGACGGGCGGTGACCTGATCGAAGGAAAGAAGGCCTACCTGCTCTTGAAGGCATTGGAATCTGACAATCGGGAAGTGGCCGACTGGTTTTCTCTGATTGCGAAAGACGGTCTTGCTGTCGCGGATGTTGATCGAGCCCGAACGGCTTTAGACCAGGCTGGCGTCCTCGAGGGGGCGGCAGCTGCGGTACAGGAGCACAGCAACACCGCGGGTGACCTCTTGGCAGTCCTACCCGATTCCGTGGCAAAGGACGAGCTCCTCGTGTACGTGGGAAGGCTTGCCGCAAGGCGTTATTGAACGGTCCTTTCACATTCGAGAAAGAGAATACACGATTTTCGTGTTTTTAAACCGGCAGACAGTAATTTCCCGCACAAGGTTTCAAGTTGGTGTATCCGCGATCAGTGTAACCCGAACGGTAGTAGCGAGAGTGTACCCATGATTCAGAAAACAGTAACCGTCAAGAACAGGGCTGGTGTCCACACGAGACCCGCGTCGATGATTGTGCGTACGGCTTCAAAATTCGACTCGGAGTTTTTCATCGAGAAAGACGGTTATGAAATAAATGGCAAGAGCATCATAGGTGTGATGACGCTGGCTGCCGAGCAAGGTGCTGAGCTGGATCTGGTTTTTGAAGGATCAGACGAAGAAGCGGCGGCGACTGCCTTGGTCGAATTATTCGAAGATGGATTTGGTGAGGTAATCTGATTAATAACACTGACGGGACAAACAGTGAGATACACATTCGCGGAAGCGGTGTGGCGCCGGGCATTGCTATTGGTCCCGCGTATGTATACTCGCGTATCAAAGTCAGGGTTGATGAGCGAACAATTGAAGCGGATGAAATTCCGCAAGCGCTTCGTCGTCTGGATGAGGCCCTGGGCCGTTCAGAGCGTGACCTGAAAAAAATCCTCTCGGTCGCGATGGAGCGGCTGGGCGATGATTCGGTAGAGGTATTCGAGGCGCAGATCCTAATGCTGCATGATCAGGCGGTATTGGATGAGATCCGCGGCTTGATTAATTCTCGAGCGTACAAAGCTGATTATGCGGTACGCGTTGTGTTTACCAAGCACAGGCAGAAGATCGAGTCGAGTGGCAACGAGTATCTGCAGGAGCGCGCTTCAGATTTGGCCGACGTAGAGGAGCGGATCATTAATCATCTGCGCCGAAACAAGCTCCTCTCGGCAATTGACCCAAATACGATTGTTGTTGCCGAAAATCTGACAGCTGGAGATATAATTCTGTTTTCGCGCCGGGGAATTCTGGGCTGCGTTATGGATTTTGGAGGGTCCACCTCGCATGTGTCGATCATGGCTCGAGCGCTGGGCTTACCAACCCTCGTGGGCGCCCACACAGCGAGCCGACAGATTTCATCGGGCGACACACTCATTGTCGACGGCCTAAGCGGCGAAGTAATCGTAAACCCGGAGCCTGGCACGCTGAAACACTATGCTCGGCTTAGGGCTCGCTACGACGAAATTCTGGTAGAGCAGAAGGAGTTCGTACCGCTTCCGAGTGAGACAATTGATGGACGGCGGATTGCGCTTCGAGCCAACCTTGAGTTCAAGTCGGAACTTGCGTTGCTGGACGAGTATGGAGCTGAAGGCATCGGTTTGTTTCGCACCGAGATGCTTTTCCTGACGGAAGGTCGTTTGTCAGTCAGTGAGGATGACCAGTATCAGATCTATCGCCAATTTGTCGAGGCATCAGGGGAGCACGTCTGTACGATCCGAGTACTTGATCTCGGCGGCGACAAATTGCTTCCGGTTGCTCATCGTGAGCACAACCCATTTCTTGGTTGGCGTGGCATTCGTGTTCTGCTCGATAAGACCGATCTCCTTCGAGTTCACCTTCGGGCGATTCTCCGAGCCAGCGTGCACGGAAACCTCAGGATATTGTTGCCGATGATTACAACCATGTCTGAGGTTCACGCCTTCAAGGCGATTTATGCGGAGGTTGTGGCGGAGCTCACGGCAGAAGGTGTCGCGTTCGCTCCGGAGATTCCACTTGGCGCAATGATCGAGGTGCCATCAGCCGCCTTGACGTCTGATCAGTTTGCGGCGGAGATGGATTTCTTGTCGATCGGGACAAATGATTTAACCCAATACACACTCGCTGTAGATCGGGGTAATGACCTTGTGGCTGATTTATACCAGGAGCTGCACCCGGCGGTTTTGCGCCTGCTGAAAATCACAATCGATGCGGCGCACCGCGAAGGAAAAAC
>CBDTVC010000510.1:0-3261 GCA_965363925.1 uncultured bacterium
CGTGCCCGTCATCAAAGGTGTAAAGACTCCGGCAGAACGGTTTGCAGGTGCGGTAGATATATTCTGTATCGAAGCGTTGATGCAGGACGGCAAAGCGCTACAGGCAGGCACCAGTCACTTCCTGGGTCAGAATTTCGCGAAGGCGTTTGACTGCAAGTTTCAGAGCAAGGACAATAAGCTTGAGTATGTCTGGGCAACATCGTGGGGTGTTTCCACTCGCCTGATTGGGGCATTGATCATGGCCCACTCTGACGACCAGGGTCTTGTGCTCCCCCCTCGTCTTGCGCCGACACAGGTGGTCATCGTTCCGATCTATCGAAAAGACCATGAGCGCGACAGCGTTCTGGAAGCCGCGAATAAACTGGCGACGGATCTTCGTGCCAATGGCGTCCGCGTCAAGCTGGACGACCGTGAAGACGTACGACCCGGCTGGAAATTCAACGAGTACGAAGTACAGGGTGTGCCGATCCGGATCGCAATCGGCCCGCGTGATATCAAGAATGGAACGGTTGAGGTGGCGTATCGGCACTCCGGCGAAAAAGAGAGTCGATCAATCGAAACGCTTGCAACTGACGCGCCGGACCTTCTCGAATCGGTTCAACAGTCGCTCTTCGAAAAAGCAAAGTCTTTCCGTGATGAGAGCACCACCTCAGTTGACACGTACGACGAGTTTAAAAAAGTGATCGAGGAGCAAGGCGGTTTCGTAATGGCTCATTGGGACGGAAGTCCAGAAACCGAGGCGCAGATCAAAAAAGAAACGAAGGCGACAATACGATGTATTCCTCTGGATGCTCCCGAGGAATCGGGCGTTGATATGATCTCTGGAAAACCGTCCAACCGACGCGTCGTTTTTGCCAAGGCTTACTGATCGAGATTTCGGAGAACCTTCTCCCGAACGTTACACAAGTTAGATTAGACCAACACAATGGAATCGACGCAGCGAACAGCAAGAGCCGTTTCGTACGCGTTGAATCCGCTTATACTTCCACCGGTTTTGTTTTCGGTTGTTGTTGTTCTTGCTGGCGGAAATTTACAAGAGGTTGCGGCGGTCGCAGGCATCACGCTGTTCTTTTTTGTGCTACTGCCACTCGTGCCGATGATACGCGCGGTACGAGCACGACCCGGTACAACCCTTGAATTGCGGAACCGCCTCCAGCGCACGGTACCGTACGCGGCAGGAATTGTGAGTTATCTGATCTGCATTCCTGCGCTGCGCGTTGCAGGCTTGCCATCCACTGATATTTTGTACGGGATGATGATCTGCTTCATTGTCAACGGGATTGCACTCTTGGTGATAAACCTGTCCTGGAAGATCTCGCTCCACGTTGCAACAATCGCCGGTTGCTTTTCAATTCTCGCTTTTGTCATGGCGCGGCTCCTCCCCGGTGCAGCGTTCGGGGGGCGGATGGGCATGACGGAATTATTTGTGCTCGGCGCAAGCAGTATTGCCCTCGTAATGTGGGCGCGGGTCCGCGATAATGCCCATACGGTCCCCCAAGTCGCTGTTGGAGCGTTGTTTGGAATCGTCCTCCCCATGGTAGAACTGGTCGCTTTAGAAAAAATGGGACTATTCGATACCTTTTGAACTGCCCTTTGGAACGTCAATGCATCACATGACGTTTGCGACTTCTTCTGGGATGACAAGAAGCAGACGTTAACAAGAAGCTGACGCCAACAAGAAGCCGACCCCAACAAGAATCTCACAGCGAGCGCCCGATCGATAAACTGCTACGAACTCTGCCACGACCAATTATTCAGCAGTGCAACAGTATGCAGCGCACCCTTATCGTTCTTCTGGGTTGTTTGTTCGGCACCCTATGTGCCCAGCCCGTAGTTGCCCAGAACTGGGGTTATATCGCAGGAACCGTCGTCGAAGCCGGTAACGGCGCGCCGGTTCCGGGCGCCACGATTCTCATCCGCGGAACGAATACCGGTACCGCTGCCAAAGCGGACGGATCGTTTAGCCTTCGTGTACCGGCCGGCGGATACGTGGTTGTTGCTTCCACAATCGGGTTCATTCCACAGGAAGATTCTGTCTACGTACGCCGAGAGCAAACGACGCGGTTTGACGTGAGGCTAGAGATTGACACCATCAATCTCGGCGAAGTCACGATTGAGGAGGAAGTGACTCGCGTGGCTACCGGCGTGTATCGAATTGATCCGAAGGACATCGAACGAATACCAGGGCCGTTTAAAGATGTGATGCGAGCCCTGAAGGTTGTTCCGGGCGTCGTAACGAACAACGAATTGTCCTACCAATACTCCGTGCGCGGCGGTGGATACAACGAGAATCTTGTTTTTGTGGAGGGCTTTGAAGTGTTCTTCCCTTTTCGTCCGCGCCAGGGTGAGCAGGAAGGACTGTCGTTGCTTAACCCTGATCTCGCTGAGAGCGTGACCTTTTACACCGGTGGATTTCCAGCTCGCTACGGCGGTAAGCTTTCGTCCGCGTTGGATGTTGAATACAAGAAGCCAACGGATAAGCGAATCCGCGGCGCCGTGTATGGATCGATGCTCGATGCTGGCGTAAGCACTTCAGGTTCAGCGGCGGATGGGCAGTTGACATGGGTATTGGGCGGCCGGAAAGCACGTGCCAGTCGGTTTTTCGAAACGCAAGACTTAAAAGGCAAGTACGAGCCGGACTACACGGACGGGCAGGGCCTGATTACATTTAAACCATCAGCCGGACTCGAAATCGAGTTGCTGGGAATGATTGCGGATCACAAGTTCTCGCTTGACCCCAATGCGCGAAAAGTATTCTTCGGTACGCTGAGCCAAGACACACGGATTGCGCCGTCTAACATCAAGTCGCTTTTCACCGAATTCGATCCCGACAATATCGAGATTGACGGGTTCAACACGTTGTTCCTCGGAACGCGGGTTTCCAACTCGTTGAATAGTAGAGTCAGGATGAGCCACGACATCGGCTACTACGGCACGGAAGAAACAGAATTCCGTGACCTTTCCGGGAACTCAATCCTCTTTGCTGTTGATCCAGGAAGTGGAGATCCGGATACAGGGGAAGGACTGTTCGCCCAGGGTAACAGCCGAGAGATTGAATCGGTAGACAATTCGGTGAAGGTCACGACCGTCACCGGCCAGGGAAGCTACTCGTATTCCACAATGCGGCACGTTGCTGAACTCGGGTGGTATGCGCGGCGGCTTGAGTTTGATGACGTGATCGACGAAATGCGCGAGGTCATCGGCCCCTCGTTTGAGGACCCCGATAGCACGATCCGGATTGTTGTTGAGAACCTGAAAGAC
>CBDTVC010000511.1:0-3253 GCA_965363925.1 uncultured bacterium
TTACTCAGGGGTTGGCGTACTCTGAGTGGTCGTTTCTGATCGCGAAGTAGTTGCCTGCTGCGGGGGACGCGGCGGCTGAATGCGCTGCGAGTCGTCCACCGTTAGTTCTTCACTGATCTCTCGCGTCGCACTTCGGAACTCGCGAATACCCTTACCCATTCCGCGGGCAATTTCGGGAATCCGCTTCGCGCCGAATACGAGAAGGATTACCAGAAAGATCAATAAGATCTCAAGCGGACCAAAGGTACCCATAGTGTTTCCTTTTATTTTCTGAAGAGACTTGGTGGCCTCCCCGTCGCGGGGAGACGTCGATGCCAGCTTGAAAACGATCAAGCAACAGACCGAGTCTCGTCTTTGCTATGTTCACGCATTGCCTACGTGATTGTTCTGCATCGCAACGGTACAGTTGCAGCGGTACAGTAGAGACAACATTAAGCTGCACTGGCTAAAGTACCGGTACTGCTGGGGACGGTTTGCCGTAGGTAAACGGTGTCTCTGACCCCTATATCGGCGTACAACGGCGGCAAATATAGCAATTCCTCTCATGATATCGCGGTTGATTTCAAATTCGGGCAAATTGAAATCAGCCCGAGGCACGTGACCATCCCCTTGTCGTAACTTGCTGTACATCAACCAAATCGCTGCATGAGACCACCCGACAAACTATCACTTGATGAAATTCAGTCATGGCCCAAGGCTGAACTCCATTGTCACCTCGATGGCTCTCTCCGCCTTGAAACGGTGCTCGATCTGGCAACCAGGCAGGGAAAGCTGGACTTGTTGCCGGCAAAATCCTTGGATAAGCTGGGTTTGATTCTGGCCGACATCGATCTCTCCGATAGCTTGGAATCGTTCCTGGCGTGGTTTCGTTATACGATTCCGTTGATGCAAACTGAAGAAGCTCTCAGGCGGATCGCCTTCGAACTTGCTGAGGATAACGCGAGAGAAAATGTCAAATATCTGGAGGTCCGCTATGGACCAATTCTTCACACAGCGGGCGGGTTAACAATGAAGCAGGTCAACGATGCCGTTCGATCGGGTCTGCAAGAGGCTGAGGATAAGTATGACATCGCGACGGCCATTATTGTCTGCGGACTTCGTGATCGTCTCGAAAGCGCTTCGCTGATGCAGGCTGAGTTGGCCGTACTTGAACGAGACAATGGCGTCGTGGCGTTCGACTTGGCAGGAGGAGAATCCGGCAACCCCGCGAAGCAACACCTTACGGCATTTTACTACGCTCGTAACAACCTGTTGAACCTAACGATTCATGCAGGTGAATCTTGGGGACCGGAATCAATCAGGCAAGCAATATTCTATTGCGGCGCTCATCGCATTGGTCATGGAATAACACTTGCTCAGGACGAAGCGCTGCTTAAGTACGTGGTTGACCATCGGATCCCACTGGAAATTTGTCCCACTAGTAATGTCCAGACGCACGTAGTGAGCTCGTTTGAAGAACATCCGATTCGGTATTTTGTGGAGCGAGGCGTTCCGGTTACGGTGAATACTGACAATCGGTTGTTTTCGCGCACAAGCGTTTCGGAAGAACTGTATCGTGTTCACACGAGGTGCGGTGTTGGTTCGTCTGACTTGGTGCAGATCGTTCGCAACGGTTTCGAATATGCATTTCTTCCGTGGCGCCGGAAACAGGAATTGTACCATCGAATTGATCCATTGCTTCCTCGTTATGACGAGGCTTAACACATGGAGCCTGATACATGGTGCCTGAGTAAGGGCGGCCGTGGGCTTCGCCCTCACGCGGCTGTGTTTCGTCGCAGTGCCAGACCGATTGACGCCGGACGTCGACCATCGGGAAGCGCCCGGAATCCAGAAGTTTAACGACGCCCCATCGTTTCGTGAAAAGGCCCCGTAGCTTGTGCAACGCTGCCCGGAAAAAACACCTGCTTCACGACCTACCGCATTAAGACCACACATTGCTTCAAAATTAATGGCTCGTATTAAATCAGTAAAGGCACTGGTCGGAGTTCCTGCACTCCCCGCCGACAAATCTGTCGCTCACCGTGCAGTTCTAATTTCGTCCATTTCGAACGGCGTCTCGCGCATCGTTAACTATCCTCAGTCTGCGGACCCGCAATCAACCCTCAGCTGCATGCGCCAGCTTGGTGTTCAAATCACAACCGAAGAAGCGGAGGATCAAGACGACCAGGGAATACTTATCGTCAAGGGCGTTGGCCTTCGAGGACTCACGAAGCCCGATAAACCGCTCGATTGCGGAAACTCCGGCACGACGATGCGACTTCTGTCGGGCATTCTTGCCGGCCAATCATTTTCGTCAACATTGATTGGTGACGATTCACTCTCATCTCGCCCGATGGATCGCATCATTGATCCATTGACGTTAATGGGAGCGCGATTCGAATCGGACAATGGCACCGCACCAATTACCGTCCATGGCGCGCAGTTGAACGGACACAATTTTGAAACACCGACACGCTCCGCACAGGTCAAATCGGCAATTTTGCTCGCTGGCCTTTTTGCAGATGGGGAAACAACTGTTTGCGAATCTGTTCCGAGCCGTGACCATACAGAACGGATGCTTGGACTAAGTGCGATTCAACTTGGAGGCATGCGGCTTATTTCAATCCGCGGAACGAATCACTTGGCTCCCCGGACCTGGACCGTTCCTCTCGATTTTTCGGCTGCTGCGTTTTTTATTGTGGCGGGCACGATTGTGGAGAAAGCACGCTTGATCATCACCGGCGTCGGCCTCAATCCTACACGTGCTGGACTTCTGGACGTCTTGTCAGCAATGGGAGCAACAGTGTCGGTCAGCAACGAGCGCGAGCGAGGTGGCGAAACGATCGCAGACCTCGACATCCGGTCAGCCGCCCTCTCCGCAGTGACGATTGACGAGGGGATGGTCCCGAACATCATCGACGAAATTCCCATTCTTGCCGTCGCAGCCACACAGGCCGAAGGACGAACTGTTGTCCGTGGAGCGGCGGATCTCCGCAATAAAGAATGTGATCGGATTGATGCCATCTGTAAGAACTTGCGCATCCTGGGAGCATCCGTAGAGGAATTTGACGACGGGTTTGCGGTCACCGGCCCAACACGGCTTACCGGAGCAACAGTGGATTCGTTTCATGATCATCGGATCGCAATGTCAATGGGAATCGCAGGACTTGTTGCGACCGGTGAAACGGTAATAAACGGGAGCGAATGCGCAGACATTTCTTTTCCCGGATTCTGGGAAGAAGCACATAAGATGTCTGTCGTTTAGAAGCCTGCC
>CBDTVC010000512.1:0-3253 GCA_965363925.1 uncultured bacterium
GGGTAAGGGCAGTCTTGTTGGGTCAGTTGTGACGTCTGATTCGTCGGTTGCTTGTGAGATGGTATACGGAGCAGGGTCTTATCACGGTCGCATCCTAATTCTGAATTCCGACTGTGCCGCTGAATCAACTGGCCACGGCTCGCCGATGCCACATCTCGTGCACGGTGGACCAGGCCGCGCAGGTGGCGGCGAAGAGATGGGCGGCATCCGGGGTGTAAAACACTTCATGCAAACGACAGCACTCCAAGGGTCTCCTACCATGTTGTCGAAAATCGGCAACGAATGGATGGTTGGAGCGGAGCGGGTTGAATCGAATGTGCATCCGTTTCGAAAAACGTTCGACGAAATCGAGATTGGTGAAACGTTGACGACGCATCGCCGAACCGTGACAGAAGCGGATGTCGTTAATTTTGCAGGAATAAGTGGTGATTACTTTTATGCCCACACGGATGCGATCGCTGCAGCGGACTCGTTGTTCGAGCGTCGAGTTGCCCACGGTTACTTTGTCCTGTCCGCAGCGGCCGGTTTGTTTGTCCACCCTGGAGAAGGACCTGTCTTGGCCAACTACGGATTGGAAGACCTGCGCTTTACGCAGCCCGTTTATCCAGGAGATACGATTCGGGCCAAGCTGACTTGTAAGCGGAAAACTGCCAAGGAGCCTCGCGAAGAAGAACCCCTCCAAGGAATTGTCGAGTGGCACGTTGATGTAACTAATCAGGAAGATGAACTAGTAGCCACTTATTCAATCCTCACTCTGGTTCGTCGAAACGAACAGGCGTGATGATGCAGGATCCTGAACAAGTTCGGTTGCGAGTTACAGTTTCTGGTCGGGTACAGGGGGTTGGGTTTCGCTACTACAGTTTTCGATTGGCACGTCGGCATCGGCTGACGGGTTGGGTTTCCAATAACTCTGACGGGTCTGTTTCGCTCGAAGTTGTTGGGACACGAGAATCGCTAGACGCATTCGTCGCCAGTGTGCGGATTGGGCCTGCCCTCGCTCGTGTTGACTCAGTCAAAGTCGAGTGGTCGGATCTTGGTGCAGGAGATGAGCTTTACGCTGACTTCGAGGTTCGTTAAGTAGTTTCGCCACTGCCGCGTTTTCAAATCGATGGGGTTAGGGATTCCTGGCCGATTCAATCCGGTTGTCTCCCAGGGCGTCGTTTGAGCTTCGTTGGCCACGCAATTTGAGAGTCGGTTCGTTGTCGCAGCGAGCCGATGCGCGCGCCCGATTGGAGGACGGGCGCAGTCGGGCTCGCCAAGATCTTCAAGAACGTCATTCGCAATGCCAGGCTGTCGGACGCGTTGCGTGAAGACCTTCACATTGGTGCGGGCACTGACTGTATCCCGCAACGAGCGTAGGGCAACGCGTAGCTTTGGCAATCGGGACGCCTGGTCGCAAACGAAATTGGGCCAGCGATACACTCATCACCGGCCCAATTGTTACCGAACGACCATCCGCAGTCAATAGTGACAAACGTGCAGCTTACACGTGTACAAGTGGCTGCTTAGACTCGCTGAAATACAGTTGGCGGGCGTAATCAGTAACCATGCGGCGGGCACTGAACTGGTAGGGAAGCTGGGCCATAGCCTCACGCATCATTTCAACCCAATCGACCGGAATGTTCTGCTCGTTCCGTCGATAGAAGGTTGGTACAACATGGTTTTCCAGAACGTTATAGAGGAACTCGGCGTCTTCCGGATCCTGAACCTCTGGATCTTTATAGTCGGCAGATGCATCGTGTCCGATTGCCCAGCCGTTCTTTCCGTTGTAGCCTTCCGGCCACCATCCGTCCAGGATTGAGAGATTCATTCCACCGTGGGCGGCCACTTTTTGGCCACTAGTGCCACTTGCTTCATACGGCCGTCGTGGATTGTTGAGCCAAACATCCGCACCAGAGACCAACATCCTGCCAACCGACATGTCGTAGTTTTCGATGAAAACGACCTTGCCGCTGAACTCGGGCATTTGCGAGATTTCGTAGATACGTTGGATAAACCACTTACCATCGTCATCTGCCGGATGGGCCTTACCGGCATAGATAAGCTGGACTGGGAATTCTGAATTATTCAGGATCCGGGCAGCTCGTTCGATGTCATGGAAGAACAGCGGTGCGCGTTTGTAGGTTGCAAACCGTCGTGCAAAGCCGATGGTCAACGCGTCAGGATTTAATTGTGGATGCTGTTTCAACGTTTGAGTCTGTGCCATCGATGTCGCTTTTTCGATCATCGCATGCCGAAGGTCACATCGATAGCTCCAGAGTTCTTCGCTGTCAACGTCTTGGATCTTGGACCATGCCTGAGCATCTGATTGCCAGTCTCCGAGTTTTGTATCCAGGAAATGGCGTGCCCGGGGAGACGTCCAGGTTGGAAGGTGAACCCCGTTGGTGATGTGCCCGATTGGTACTTCGCTTACTGGAGTGTCCGGATACTTGTGCATCCATTGGGCACGAGCTACTTCACCATTAAGTCTCGATACGCCGTTACATCGTTCGGCCATGTTGAGTCCGAGAACGGTCATGGTGAAGGACTCCTCCTCGTCGTCCGGGTTGATCCGGCCAAGGGAAAGCAACGTGTTGATGTCCAGGTCTGCGCCATGGCTGAATCCGGCCATTTCGTGACGGAACAAGTCGGGATCAAATCGGTCGTGCCCGGCCATTACAGGCGTGTGGGTAGTAAAGACGGTGCGCGAACGAATCCAGTCGATAGCCTCACTTATTTGCGTACCGCTACTCAACTGCTCTCTCATCAATTCGAAAGCGAGGAACGCGCAATGTCCTTCGTTCATGTGGAAGACAGAAGGATTGGCGCCGACTGCACGGAGCATCCGAAGTCCGCCGATTCCGAGGATGATTTCTTGCTGAATCCGGGTGCGACGATTTCCACCGTACAGGCGGCTTGTAAGATGCCGCCACTCGTACTTGTTCGAGTCCAGGTCGGCGTCCAGCAGATACATTTGAGTTCGCCCGATTTGCAGTCGCCAGGCGCGCAGGTGCAGGACCTCATGTCCCAGTTCGACAGAAACCGTAATTTGCTCTCCGTCACTATTCCGGACCAGTTCGATCGGACGTTCGGTGACGTCCATTGCAGGATATTCAGCTTGCTGCCATCCATTATGATCAAAAAACTGTTTGAAGTAGCCGTCACGAAGAAGGAGACCCACCGCGGTCATTGGAAGTCCGATATCAGACGCAGCTTTCGTATGGTCGCCTGCAAGGACGCCGAGACCACCGGAATAGAGTGGTAGACTTTCGTG
>CBDTVC010000513.1:0-3253 GCA_965363925.1 uncultured bacterium
TTCGCCAGATGGTTTCCAGCTCTCACCGTCACGTGTGTACTCGTAGACCGCACCGCGACCGTCATTTGCGCCCGGTGATCCCACCAAAAGATGAGGCCCGTGTAGTGCAAACGAGGCACCAAAACCATCGCCATCAGTCCCGCCATCGGGAGCCATCAGTCGAGTCTTGGTCGTCCATGCACCATCTACTTTGTTAAAGACGTACAGATCGCCAGCAAACACGCTGTTGTTCGATTCTGACACGAGGATATCGCCGCCATCAAAGGCGACCGAGCCTCCGAATCCTTGGGCGTTGACGTTAAGTGCGAGCGCAAAAGTCGCAATTAACAGAATACCGTATCGCTTCATGATGCTAAATTGGTTGTTGGTTGGAATAGTGCTCTACAAAAGGGGGAGGTTGCGTGCATCGGATGAAGCACGTTGCGAGTTCCAGCCCACTCAAAGACGTTCGAAAGGTCGATCATTAGCAACGCCTATCATAAACAATAGCGTCCAGTTTTTAGCCCACCTGAACCAGTCGACCTGCAGTTCGATGTTTACTCGTCCTACTTGGACCAGTAATGTACGGTTATTCAACCGGCCTGTGCCGTCGCAAAACATCAAGAATAACGTAAAATTAGCGCGAACCTGTGCCTGAGGGCCTTTTCTGCCCCGATATGGGGGGCGATTCCTCGTAACAACTAACGTCTGGACGCAACGAAATGGCTCTCTGAAGCGTTATCCCGAGCTGTAAACGGGGTCAAAACAGATCGACGATAGTTCGAAGAATGGCTGCGACCCTCGACGGAGGTGCACTGGCGTCAAGTCGGTCAAAGGGATTCGCCAAAACAAGGCTCCGGACACAACACGCAGAAACAATAAAATTGGCTCAGTCTCAAACAGTATGGACACAATGATCGAATTCGACCAGCAAATTGAACGGTCCGCAATAGATTCAACCTTGGAAAAAGCCACCTCGTACGAGTCCTACCGGGCAATGGTCTCTGAGCTCCTCGAAAAGGGTATCGCTACCGGTGGAAGTACTGCGGCAGACATGGTCCATTACTCGATGCTGAATCACACGCGAATGAAGCGGCTCGACAAAACAACGTCCGTTCTGCCAGAAGTCGCAACAGAGCTCGGCAAAATCGAACGCAAGCTGACTTGGCTGGTGATCACCGAGGGCTGGTGTGGAGACGCCGCCCAGATCGTCCCGGTCTTAAACAAAATGGCCGAAAGTACCCCGACAGCCACGTTGCGATTTCTGCTCCGCGACGAAAATCTGGACCTGATGGATCAGTTCCTTACCGACGGTGGCCGATCAATTCCCATCGTAATTCTCGTTGACAGCCTTACGAAAAACGTTATCGGCCGCTGGGGCCCGCGGCCTGCTGTAATTCAAGAAATGGTGATTGCCAACAAGAAGGCATCCGCTTCCATCGGTGACCCAGATGAACGAAAGCGGATGGCAGACGAAATGAAGACAGATGCTCAGCGTTGGTACACAAAAGACAAGACGGAGAGCATTCAACGGGAATTCCTGGCGCAACTACTTCGCGTTGCGTAGCTCGCGTCTCGGCCAGCAACTCGCTGAGCTCCCCATGTCCAAAATCCAAGTCGATTCAGATTTTTTGTGAATACGACTGGGGTCGAAGCCCCCTAAAACGGGAAATGTGGTTTAAGCGGTCAATTCGCGTTTCCGCGCCTATTCGGACAACAACCACCCATAGCTGCGAATTAAGCCAAACCTCAATTTGGTCGAAACTGCACACAGCAAGAATCGGTGCGTTGTAACGTTATGGCGGTCGTAAACGTTTAGTTGTCGGAATGGCGGCTCGAAGTTTATTGCCGGTAGTGCCAACTTGTACTTACCCCGCTATCCACGTTATAGAACAACCCGGCTAAGAACACCACGGCCAATAACACCACGTACACGATCGCGTACACCATTAGCTGCCAGACAACGAAGCCGATTGATCCCTGGAATCCCCTGTCACAACAACAAATTGTGTACTGGTCCGGATTGGTCGAATTGTCCAAAACGGCATGATCTTGGTTCCGCTCGATGTAGTCTGGTATCCCTAAGAAAAAACCCAAACTTGATATGACACGTTTTCTACCTCTCGCACTCCTGCTCTTGTTCGTTTCGATGAGCGGATGTGACAACACAAACACGGAAGACGAAGCACCTGAATTGATCTCACCCGACTTGTTTGAGATCGACACGAATTTCTTCAACTCGCAAGCCGCGTCCAAGAGCGCGCCTAAAGAAAACTTTGTAAACGGAGCACTGCGCGTCTGGCCGGTATCGCTTGTCATGACAGCAAGCCTGGCGCTGCCCGCGATTGTTACGAACGCTGCGTTGCAGGACCAGGCTGAATTTGCAGACGGCGCCTGGCAGTGGGAATCCGTTGCGTCGTTTAATTCAAGCTCGATTACGTTCGGATTGACGGCCACTCCTGACGGCAACGGCCACAACTGGAGTTCGTCCTTGTCTTTCGCGGATCCCGCAAGCCAGAACCAGCTTGATAACTTCGAATTGTTCACTGGCCGCACGCAGAACGGTGGAACCGAAGGAAACTGGCAACTCTTCCTCCCTATCGACGAAACGTCAACAAATGTCCTGAACGCCACGTTCACTCGAGATAGCGAGACGGACAAAGCCGTTACATTTTCGATCCCTGCGACTGCAGCGGAAAACGGCGGCGATTCTGTCACGTATCTGGTCGATGGCGACAACAACAGGTTCGAATGGACGCAGGTCGGAGAATCGATGACGCATACCGTTGAATGGAATTCAGTAACCGGAGCCGGATCAATCTCGGCTACCAATTTCAAAGGTGGCATCAAGTCGTGCTGGGATCAGAATCAGGATGACGCACAGTGTCCAACGGCTGGGCTATAGATCGCCAGCATCTGCGAAATCCGAAACAAAGCATTTCGACAGAACAGCTTCGCCAAGACAGTTGATGATGTTCGACAAACGCCGAGTTCCCTCAGAGGACTTGGCGTTTGTCGTTTAAGCTTCCCTTGACCTGCTCGTACGCATCCAATGCGAGAGCACGCGCGTCTCGGTGAAAGACAACCGGCTCTGGATAGTTTTTGCCGAGTATCACTCCCGCCTTCTCAAGCACTTCCCGAGGTGCCTCCCACGGTTCGTGCAAGTACTTGATAGGCAGTTCAGCGAGTTCCGGTACCCATTTCCGAACGTATGCTCCTTTCTTGTCGAACTTCTTACCCTGCGTCATCGGGTTAAAGATCCTGAAATATGGCT
>CBDTVC010000514.1:0-3250 GCA_965363925.1 uncultured bacterium
ACAGAATGCAGCGCGAACAGTTCAAAGTACTCCGACGCGCTTCGCCGGCGTCGCGCCAGCTACAGCCGTCCGAGTTTTTGATTTCGAGGCCGCAGCAGTCGGCCTCACTCTCTCTCAGGCCTTGGAATCTGGCTTCGATGCCATAGCCGCAGATATCGAACACTGGTCCAGGGTCCCGCGATATCCCAACGCTGCTCGAATCAACGTGCGGTACATCGTCGAGCGAGGAAAGGGGCGATTGCTTGGTGCGCAGTTGGCAGGCGCCGATGGAGCTGCCTTAAGAGCGAATGTTCTTGTGCCGCTCATCCGTAACAAGTGGACGGTGGACAAAATTGATGAACTTGATTTCGTTTACAATCCTCCCGTGTCACCGCCATTAGATCCGCTCTACATCGCTGCTCGCGCGGCAATACGGGCACTTGAGCTTTGATGAAAGGCAGCGTTCTCGATAGATGACAGGAGATTCGACAAAAATGCGGCTCGTCATAACGAACGGATCATCGGGAGTTCATGCAATCCAGGGTATCCTGGGTGATGACTCTACCGTGCTGGCCTGGGAGGACGTCTTGCACGACGGCCCCGTACCTTTTCGTCCTTCACTTAAGGAGCAATCTGAAGTCCGCATTGGTTTTCTGAGTTCATGGGCCGACGATATGGGCAGCCTAACGCCGGATGCAGTTCGGGAACGCTTTGAACAGCGAGATGAATGCCTGAATAGGTCTGGGAATTTTGATGAAATTGTGCTCTGGTTTGACCACGATTTGTACGATCAACTGCAGCTCATACAGGTGGGTTGGGCGTTGGAGCGGCTTGCGGAATCGATCGTAACCCCGGCGTCGCATATCATTACCTACGTACACTACGCCGACTACCTGAATGCCGAACAGGCGTCCAAAATGAAAACGGCATTTGACAAACGTCTGGTTCTTGAAGAGCAGTCGCTGTCGTATCTGTCGTCCCGGTGGCTGGACTTTACGAGCCCAGTTCCATTACGACTTTCGGAGGCGCTAAAGTGCCACTCTAATCAATTCGCTTTCGTGTCACCAGCTCTTCACAGGCTTTGTCAAGAGTATCCATCTGTGGACCGAAGGATCACGAGGAACGAGTACCAGATACTCTGTGCGCTTGATGGAATCCCATCAATGCAGCCTGGAAAACTGTTTAGTACATGCCAGGGGATGGAGCAGGTTGCTTATCTCGGGGACTGGTCGTTCTGGCAAGTGTTGTCGCGAATGACATCAGCAACCGACCCACTGGTGACTGTCGCTGGTCGATCAGCATTTGTGTTTCCGCGAGAACCGTTCCCCGATCCGAAATTCAGCCAACAGAACCTGTCGGTTTCGGATCTTGGGCGAGAGATACTGCTCGGCTCGGCGGTGTGGTCACGGCCGGAGTACTGGGTTGGTGGAGTTCGTATTGCGGAAGATGCAGACTGGCGGTGGAATGAGGCCGAGAAGAAGTTCGGAAATCACACAGTCCAATAGCCGAATGTTCGTCTTGTGTTTGCGCCGGAGCTCCCGCCGAATTCGCATCAAGCCGTTCAATAGCCAGATTCTACGCAAACAATGAAACTGTGAGGATTACAACCAAAACGGTTATACCCAGACTTCGGATTGAGCGGAGGTCGAATTCGTCCGAATTAGTTTCGCGCGGAACGGTCTGACTAGTGTCATCAGCGTTCCGTTTGTGTACAAGTGCCGAATACTGTGCGCCGTGATTAATCATTGCGGTAGGAAGATGTGCTCTATGATCGAGCAGTGCCTGGTTGCGATTGTTGATTGCCTCGGAATAATTGCCGAGAGTACCTCTGGTCTCCGTAAGGACCATTGCAACACGCTTGCCAATCTGGTCATCTGCCCGCCGATTACACTTGTTGAATTGCTCAAGCTGGAGCGCGAGAGTCGGATTATGCCGTCATTGACTAATTTCGGACGGTCAATTGCGTCTATGACGATTTGGAGAAGAGCGAACCCAGTCCGACACGGTATTGTGTGGATTGTCCGCGTCTCAAAGTCGATCTTCACAATGAGACCGGAAGTAATATTCCGTCTGCCACAAGCCGCTGGGAAATGGGGTAGTGGTCACTGTTTTCGAATTCAGTTTTACAAGCGGCTCACCCATCCGCCAGAAGAATTATGACGAATCTCGATGTGCTAAAACGTTCACTTGCGTACGACTCGTGGGCAAACCGCTGTGTTGCTGACACGCTTCGTGGACTGGAATCGATCCCGAAGGACATTCTGTCACTTTTTGGGCACCTTGTAGCAGCTCAGCAATTGTGGCTCGATCGAGTTCACGGCGACGAATCCTCGATTGCCGTATGGCCAGACTTGAGTTTCGACGAAATTGATGAGCGGCTACGCCTGGTCGCAGACGCGTGGAAGCTCTTGCTCGAGAATCAGCGAGAGGACAAATTATTGCGTCCAATCGCCTACACGAACTCCAGAGGAGCCCCATGGGCCAATCGGGTTGAAGAGATCATGCACCACGTAGCTCTCCATTCAGCCCACCACCGCGGGCAGATTGCGCTGTTCATGCGGCAATCCGGGATTGATCCGCCACTCACGGACTTTATTCACGCGGTTCGAATGGGCCAACTTGAGGACAGTATGGACTAGGGACGCAGTTCGGGCGTTTTGGCAACAAATTAGCCTTAACCTCGATATAGGAGTGACGATACTCAGGGAGACTTTAACTTTTCTGAGACTATGAGCGAACCTCAATTTCATCCCACGTTCTTTGCTGCTATTGTGAATACCCGAGACGGTGACGCTCGGATCATGTGTATGGCACAGCAGAATGAAGACCAGTCGGCAAACATCCACTACATCAAGGTCGACACGTCGATGGATGACTCGATATTTAACTTTCAGACTGGCAACAAGAGAACTTTCCAGGAAGACCTCCGAGGCGCTGGATTGGCGGTTCGCGTGGTCGATGTTGCTGTCCCTGATCTTCAAAAACTTGTTGAACGCGACTTGCGTGAGGCTTACGGATCCGCCGCGGATGTCTCAACTAAATCAATCCCCAAGCCTTCATTGACAAGCCTGTTTATTTAGGCAAAGCATCTGGCTGACGGATTGTCCGACCCGGTACCCGGTAGGTTGCATGACTTTCTACACATTACGTGTTTGCAGTCAGGATGGGTAGGGTGGACAAATTATTTGCAGTTTTTCAATGGGGGAGCGGTCGCGTTTGCGTCGCTCCCCTTATTATGTCTACGCGTTCCCATGTTGTGGAAGCGAACTTG
>CBDTVC010000515.1:0-3246 GCA_965363925.1 uncultured bacterium
GGCATTGCGGAAAGTTGCAAAGGTTCGTTTGACAAATTCGGTTGAAATCATTGCCTACATCCCAGGTGAAGGTCACAACCTGCAGGAGCACTCAATTGTATTGGTCCGAGGCGGTCGAGTTAAGGACCTTCCGGGCGTCAAGTATCACATCGTTCGCGGTGCACTTGATACGTCAGGGGTAGAGGGGCGGATGAAGAGCCGCTCCAAGTACGGCGCAAAACGGCCGAAGAAGTAACGTAGTATATCGTCTGTCTGGTGAGATTGAACGATCAGCGATTTGCCCGGGACATTCCGGTTGAATCTGCGGTTCGACCTCATTCGAGAGGCGCTGGGAAAGGTAGATCGGTCTGAGCGGTATTTTTTTGTTGGTTTTTTTGAAAACCGTGCCCCATGATTGATTCTTCCATTGAAATTTTATGTTTGACTAGGGTTTGCAACACTTTCAGCTATGCGTAGAAAAAGTGCGGAGAAACGTCAGGTAATTCCTGATCCAGTTTATAGTGACGTACTCGTCGCCAGATTCGTTAATAGCGTAATGGAAAGCGGCAAAAAGAGTACTGCTCAGCGACTGATTTACAGGGCGTTCGATATTATCGAAGAGCGTTCGGGTGAGGCCGGAATTGAAATATTCCGACAGGCGGTCAACAATGTTGCGCCCCTTGCCGAAGTCAGAAGTCGTCGCGTAGGTGGTGCCACCTATCAGGTGCCCATCGAAGTTCGACCGGAGCGACGGACTGCTTTGGCATTCCGCTGGATTATCCAGTATGCCCGCGCCCGTAACGACAAGAGCATGTCTAATCGACTTGCAAACGAGCTGCTGAGCGCGTCAAAGGGTGAAGGTGGTGCGATCAAGAAGAAGGACGACACGCATCGGATGGCGGAAGCGAACAAGGCATTCTCGCACTTCAGGTTCTAAAACCGAGGTGGGTGGAGTCTCGATTCGACCGTTGTCGACAACATTAGACTTCGACAGAAGTCGCAACACACAAGACCGACTCTTTCTGACATAGGGCGCCGGGCTGGCGTCAAACAGAAGTTGATGGATTTTAGCAGTTGATGAGCCAAACATGAGCAACAACGTAACACTCGACAAGACGCGCAACATCGGCATCATGGCCCACATTGATGCTGGTAAGACGACGACGACTGAGCGAATCCTGTTTTACACAGGAAAGCTTCATCGCATGGGAGAGGTGCATGACGGCGGTGCTACCATGGATTGGATGGAGCAGGAAAAAGAACGTGGAATCACAATCACATCTGCGGCAACAACGTGTTTCTGGAACGAACACCGTATCAACATTATCGATACGCCTGGTCACGTTGACTTCACGGTTGAAGTTGAGCGCTCGCTACGTGTTCTCGATGGCGCCGTTGCCCTGTTCTGTTCGGTTGGCGGTGTCGAGCCACAATCGGAAACAGTTTGGCGACAGGCCGACAAATACAAAGTCCCCCGAATCGCGTTCGTAAATAAGATGGACCGGACGGGAGCTGACTATGAAGCCGCCGTTCAGATGATGAAAGATCGTCTCAAAGCAAAGGCGGTGCCGGTTCAGATTCCGATTGGTGAAGGCGAACTGTTTCGCGGTGTGATCGATCTGGTCACAAACAAGGCAATCGTATGGCATGACGATTCGCAAGGCGCGACGTGGGACGAAATTGAAATTCCCGAAGATCTGAAAACCAAAGCTCGTCATTGGCGAATCAATCTCCTCGAGGCGATCGCTGAACACAATGACGACCTCTTGATGAAGTATCTCGAAGGTCAGGAGATTACTGACAGCGAGATTCAGGAGACCGTGCGGAAAGCAACATTGTCATTGGACATTACCCCAGTGTTCTGTGGATCTGCGTTCAAGAATAAAGGCGTGCAGCGCCTGCTAGACGGTGTGATTGACTACCTGCCTAGCCCGGTCGATATCGCACCGCTTGAAGGGCACGTTCCACGATCAGACGAAATTCAGATCCGCAGGCCTGATCCGTCAGAGCCGTTCTCTGCCATTGCATTCAAAATTGCGACAGATCCATACGTCGGCAAGTTGACATTCTTTCGCGTCTATAGTGGTACGCTTGATAAAGGCACCGCTGTTCTGAACGCTACGACGGAAAAGAAAGAACGGATCGGTCGCTTGCTGTTTATGCATGCAAATTCGCGCGAGGACGTTGATACCGTTCGTGCAGGTGATATTGCCGGCGCAGTCGGGCTCAAGGCTGTTCGGACTGGCGACACGCTTTGCGATCTGAATCACCCGATCGTCCTCGAAAAAATGGAGTTTCCGGAACCGGTTATTCGAATCGCGATCGAGCCAAAGACCAAAGCAGATAGCGACAAGCTGGGTACCGGACTGCAGAAACTTTCTGAAGAAGATCCGACGTTTCGAGTCACCACTGACGACGAAACAGGGCAGACGCTTATTGCAGGAATGGGTGAATTACACCTTGAGATTATCGTTGATCGGCTCTTCCGCGAGTTCAAGGTCGAAGCCAACGTTGGTAAGCCGCAGGTTGCTTATCGTGAAGCGATTCGCAAAACCGTTGATGAGCACTATACACACAAGAAGCAGTCCGGTGGTCGTGGACAGTTCGCCGAGATCTATGTTGAGATCGGTCCATCTGAAAGTGGCGTCGGCTTTGAGTTTGTCGATGAGATTAGAGGAGGAAATATTCCTCGCGAGTACATCCCGTCGGTAGCCAAAGGACTGGAATCTGCACTATCGCAAGGTCCACTTGCGGGCTTCCCGATTGAAGGGATTCGCGCTCGGCTGTATGATGGCAAGTATCACAACGTTGACTCGGATCAGCTTTCTTTCGAGATCGCTGGACGAATGGCCTTTAGATCAGCAGCCCGTAAGGCGCAGCCGATTCTGATGGAGCCAATCATGGAAGTTGAAGTTGTGACGCCAGAAGAGTACATGGGCGACGTGATCGGTGACCTGAACAGTCGCCGTGGAAGAATTCAGAGCATGGGACAGCGAAACGAAGTGCAGGTCATCAAGTCGCTCGTTCCACTGTCGGCAATGTTCGGATATTCAACGGATATGCGTTCGATCACGCAGGGACGTGCGCTGTACAGCATGCAGTTTGATTCATACGAAGAAGTACCAAAGAGCATCGCAGAAGAGGTAATTGCTGCATCCTCCGGTGTAGCAGCAGCCTAACTGAGATTTAAGTAACAGAAACGGAGTACTGAACAATGGCGAAGGAGACCTTTCAGCGTAACAAGCCCCACGTCAACGTTGGCACAAT
>CBDTVC010000516.1:0-3246 GCA_965363925.1 uncultured bacterium
GACTTTGGGCCAATACTCCGGAATCGCGAATGATCACGGGCGCTGTTTTTGGAGTGGTCGGCGGCGTGTATCTGGCCCGGGCTGTCGTAGATATCTCTACGGCGCGCAAAGGTGACCGCCCGGGGACTGCGAAGTCGTCAAAGACGTAAGTCGTCCGCGTATTCGTTAGTCATCGAACGAGAGAGTGCAATTGGCGCGTCAATTAATTGTTCGTCATTGACGCAAAGCGCTTTATTCGCTCCGACTATTCCCACTTATCCCCAAATGCCGCTATATTCTAGGCATTCAATTAACAATCGCGGAGGCCTACATGGGTTCACAACAACGTGCTATTCTTCTTGGTGCCCTGATTACGGGCCTGCTTGCAACGGTTTTTGCAATCATGAATCCGACGGGTCAAAATCAGGCGCTCGGAATTGCTGCCTGTTGCCTTCCTGCGCTCCTCGGCCCTTTGACTGCAATCTGGAACTATGCCAACGCCGAGTCGCTGTCATTGTCTACCGGTGAGGGTGCCAAGATGGGTTTTATGGTCGGCGCCGCTGGCGGTTTGATCAGTGGTGTGCTCGGTCTGCTCTTGCGGATGGTCGGCGTTCTGCCGTCGATCGCAGATGTTGTTGAGACTGTCCGCGACACCATGGCTGAGCAAGGTGCGCCATCAGAAGCGGCCGATATGAGCATCAAGATGATTGAGTTGTTCAGTGGTCCGCTGGGAATCGTTGTCGGCATCGTTGTCATGGGAATCATCGGCGCTGTCGTCGGAATGATCGGGGCTGCGATTTTCAAGAAGGGAGCTACCGAGTAAGAACAACCTGAAACAGTTGAGAAACGAAAGGGCGGAGTCTCGAGGGAGGCGTCGCCCTTTTGTCGTTGACCATGGTCTACTGTTGATGCTGCTGCCAAAGCGTGACAATTCGAGATGTTAGTCCCGTAATCGCCAGTTCATCGATGCGATGCGGCGGTATCCAGCTTAGCGTGGATTCATCGCCGCCTCCAGGGAAATGTTCTTTTCGGACTTCAATTTGTTTGCCTGATTCCAATTCTGGCACTCCTGACGTCGTACCGTTCACGGCTAACAGCAGAACAGCGACCTCCACCTTGAAGTGACTGTAGGCATGCTTCGCAGTTCCGAGCAGTTCAGCCGGCGCGGCGGAGAAGAGCGAGTACGTCTTTGCCAACAATGGCAACCCTCCGAGGGCTGTTGCCGAATCCGATTGGTGCTCAAAGTCAATCGACGGAAACTCCCAGAGGCCACCGAGCATTTGAGTTAGTGGGCGCTTCTTCATTAAAACGTCGCCGGCCTCATTAATCGCAAGGACGGCAATCTGTTGAACGGTGGGGACTTTTCGGCGTGTGGCCTGGCGAGGATGTCGGTCAACTGAGCCGGTTTTATTCGCCTCACACGATCTCGAAAGAGGACACTGCTGGCAAGACGGACCCTTTGGTGTGCAAGTCGTTGCGCCTAGTTCCATCAACGACTGATTGAAGTCACCCGGGCGGTCGCGGTCAACCAATGCTGCCGCCAGCGGCTCGAGTAACTTTCGTGCCTTGGCGTCTTTTGTGTCGACGTCAAGGACGAAAAGCCTGGAGAGCACCCGTACGACGTTTCCGTCAACGGCAGGCGCCGGCTCGTTATATGCGATAGACTTTATTGCTCCCGCTGTGTATCGGCCAATGCCGGGAAGGCGCTGGAGTTCTCCCAGGTCAGAGGGTAGATAGCCGCCGTACTCTTCGCATACCATTTTTGCAGCGGCATGAATGTTACGCGCGCGCGAATAGTACCCGAGGCCTTCCCACTTCTTCAACACCTGATCCAGATCGCGAGAGGCAAGCGCGTCGACGGTCGGGAAAGCATCGATGAATCGGTCGAAATAAGGTATCGCTTGCTCTACACGTGTTTGTTGGAGCATGATTTCCGAGATCCACACGCGGTATGGATCGTTGTCTTGCCGCCACGGAAGGTCTCGCTTCTGGCCATCATACCACCTCAGTAGATTCTTTCGGATCGTGCGAATCCGGGTCCGGCTTGGCAGGGAAAACGTTGTCATCTCGGGCTTTTTTAGGGCTGCAAATGCCAAGTGAAGACTGGGCGCGGGCCCTGGCCAGTGGTGCATCGTCGTTTGCGAACCCATTTGTGATGGTTTCGTTCTGTATTGTCTGACGCTTGGCAGTAGAGCCAGCCGGGACGAATCCTTGGCACTTTGTCGCGTCCCCGACGCAATCCACAACCTGACCAACTGGTATCCGGTCTGCCGCGCAAACCCGCCAACATATTGGACGAGCACTACTCTGCGTTACGGAAGAGAGTCATGCTGGTTTGCGTCGGTCTCGCAGTAGCGCTGATTCTTCCTGGTCGGAGTTATGCGCAGGAAGGCCCGATCACCATGACGCCAACCTGGCGCATAGTGGTTGACGGTAAGGAGGTCAATGATCTGCGGATCGGACCTTCGTTGACGGCCGACTCACTTGGTCAAGTAGTTGGTAGCGTCCTTGCGCAACTTGCCGAAAAAGGATTTTGGTATGCCTCCGTTGACTCGGTTACGGATATGCCGCAGCAGTCATTAAATCGTTTGACGCTGTACATCGATGGCGGCGAGCTTGTACGAGTGTCAGACATCATCCTGACTGGTTTTCAGGCGGTTGATGCCAACGAAATCCGATCTCGACTGTCGATGCGCGCAGGGTCCGTGCTTGACAAGGTTAAAGTGGACGAGGACGTGTCGGCAATTTTGTCGAACTACAACAGGCTTGGGTATGCGCTTGCGGAGGTTGATACCCGGATAAGCCCGGACACAACTGACTCGTCCGTACAACTTAATTATGTGGTTGTAGAGAAGTCTATTATTCGGCTGGTAGATATAGAGTTAGCGGCTGAAATTCGCTCTGGAAAGAGGTTGATTTCCCGACTGTCTCAGTTACCACTCGGACGCACGCTGAAGAGCTTCGAAAGTGAACGAGTACGGGCTGCCCTTCTCGGGACGGGTCTGTATCGCCTCGTTGGGGAGCCCGAGGTCCGGATGATCTCAGAATCGGACGCGGTGATTTCTCTACCCCTCGTTGAAGCTTCGCCCGGGTCGTTTGACCTCGTCCTCGGATACCTTCCGGGAGTTTCGGGAAACCGTGGTTCACTTATTGGCAACGGACGACTACAGCTGGTCAACCTGTTTGGCGGTGGTCGGACGCTTGGGGTGAGACTCAATCGGCTGCCCGGTCAAACAAGCACAGTGAACGTGTCTGCGGTTGATCCAT
>CBDTVC010000517.1:0-3241 GCA_965363925.1 uncultured bacterium
TCGCGACTATCTGCGATGAGTTGACCACCTGCCATGTCATATTCGTTGCGATTGACGACAGTCCATAGAGTGGACTGGGCCCCCGGAAACCTGGTCGCGAAAACCCCCTGCTGCACCGTCGTTGCGTACGGTTCCCAGTCAAAACTGACCAGCAAGGAAGAAAATTTGCGATATATCGAGGAAATTCGCCGCAAGGCCTCGCCATCTCGCGGCGTAAACTGATTCCATATTCCCCACACGTTTTCCCAGGCCACATAACCGTGGCCATTGAAAAAGATGTAGTGAAAATCGTCTGTTCTATCTCGCGCCCAGCGATTCTCAACATTGGTCAGATGCCTGGGTTCCAGCCATTTGAGTTTGCTAACGGCCGGCACCACGCTCTCTGATGCACCGCCCCAACTTTGATTGTTCCACATCAATGCGTCGTCAGCGATCGCCACATTTTCCGGCTGAAATACGACCGGGTGACCGGTGGCGTCAGAGGCTTTGCGGAAAGCGTATGGCACGCCGCGATAGGTATCGCCGTTTATACCGTCTGCATTAACTTTCGCGGCAATCTCTGTCAATACTTCCGCGTCTGACCTGCCCGCATCACGAGTACCATTGTCCCAGGGCATCGTTGGCAGGAAAACCCGCACACCACGTCTGTGGAAGTCGGCCACCGCCTGCTTGAGACCATCGAATCCGCCGGGCAAATCGGCTGCAAGATCCGTTTGGTTGCGATCATCGATGCCAACATTGGGATATATGTACCAGAGCAAAACACTGTCAATCCCACCGAAGCGTTCTTCGAGATCATCGAGATAGCGGTCGATCGTATATTTTCCGGCTTCAGGATCATAAAAGTAACGATCCTCTACCATCATCTGCGTATGAACGTAGTTTGTTTGCGACCACGCCAGCTCTTCTCGGCAATACTCTGAATCATCGTAACCAATACGAATGAGGTGTTCGTTGCGCCAGATTTTCAGGCCGTGCCGCCAGGCATCAACGCTTCTGTTTACATCAACCTTCCACTGTCCGATGTTTTGGAATGGCCAGCCCGGAGCATCACCAGGTGTTGGCAGGTGAATGTCCAACAAGTGCCATGCAGCCCACTCTGTAGGTCGTGGATCAGTCACTTGCGGCTGCAAGTGTTTTCCCTGGCCATTCGATTTGTTCTTTTTCATAGTTTATTTGTCGCTCGTAGAGTTTTTTGTCAGGCATTTCTGCAGCGGCGTGCAAGCGAATCGTTGAGATCAACGACGAAAAAACACGTGCTCATTATCGACAGATAACAGGCACGTGTTTTACAAGCGTATCCGGGCAGATGTATCTGGGCAAGCGGCGCCCCCGACGAAGTTGGGGGAAAGTACCAGGGGCGCCGCCCATGCTGCACGATCAGAACGTCATGCTGTACCCGAGTGTGACCTCTCGACCACGACCATTTTGGTAATTTTGCCAGACTCTGATTTGTGAATAAGCCGGGATGTAATCCTTGTCAAAAAGATTCTCAAGTCCGAGCGTCAAAGTACCCGAGCCGACTTCGTGATTCACAATCAGATCAAAAAGCGTGTATTGCTGCACATGTCCTTCCGTGCCTACGCCTTGGGTATTGATATCCAGGTCGAACATCGTCCTCATGCCCAGGATGGCTTGTCCTCTATCAGAGAACATCCAGTCGCCTGTTACTACCAGTTTGTCCGGACCAATGTCACCAATACCGATGTCCAAATCCAGAGGACCTTCGTTGCCGCTCCTGGTTCTACCTTCGGTATGTGAGAAAATCGCGGTGATCTTGATGTCGTCAGTAATGTCATAGTCGCCGTTGAACTCCCAACCCTGGATTTCTGTCGGTCGACGCCGTTGGCGGAGAATGAAATTCTCGTCCCGCTGCGTTGCTTCACCAAATGGCGAATCGGACTCGTAATACGAAGCCCCAAAGTTACCATTCTCACCACGCCAGTTAAAACCGAATTCTATGTTCTCTACCACGACGGCTTGCAGGTCAATTATCTCGGCAAATAGAACCGGAGGATCATCCGGACAACCATCCGGCACCGTACCACCGTAGGGAGTCGCAGTACTGGGGTCATTGGGATCGAAGAAGCCGTTTTCGGTAGTGTCGTTCAGGCAGGAGATACTGCGTAACGAAGAACCAACACTGGGAAGGGTGAATCCCTCAGCCCAGGAAGCATACACCGACCAATCGTCCGTGATATTCCAGATCGCCCCGACATTAGCCATCGTTTCTTTGTAATTCAGGGTACCGCCGGTCACGTTTGCACGATCAGACGTCCAGATAGTCGTGTAATCGTCTACCTCAAGATCACCATCTTCTTGTCGGAAACCAGCGGTCATTGTAACCGGACCGATGTCGTAGCTAACTTGCACAAAGGGGGCTACAGCTGTGTATTGCACCGGAGGCATCCACAGGCGATTTGTCAGCACCAGATCTTGTGACGCAATATCTTCCACTATATCCAGACCTAACTGCAGGTTGAGGCCGCTGTCGAAATCACGGGACCAGCTTGATCGTATGCCCTCTTTCTGCGCTTTGACTTGCGATTGGTCAAACAGCGGAAAGTCCCCGATTGGAAGCCCGCTAACCGGATCCAAAGCGACCTCTGCAATGAGAGGATCCTGCCTGCCGTTTGAATTGTTGACTGAAAAGGCCATCAACTGATCCGCAGTATAATACTGAACCCGCAGCGAGCCACCGAATAGATCGTCATGCGTATAGGTCACTGACGTCTGCGCAAAGTCATTAAAGGAAGCTTGCCCCGTCGGCGGCCGTTTCTTTTCCACTGTGTTTGTGATTTTCAAGTCTCGATCGCCGAGTACATTGGAATAATTGCACTGGCACTGAAGTTTGAAGTCAGCGAGCGAAGCCTCGATACGTTGCTCGTTAGCATTTCCAAAGGTGTATCCGACCTTACCGAAAAAGCTGGTTGATACAGAATCCATCGCGGTTCCGCTGGCACTGATGCCAACGGGAACCCCATCTCCTCCATACGCTAAGCCATCCTCGGACTTGGCCGCCGCCAACAACATATCAAAGGCACCTTCCTTGTGAGTGACGTTGAACGCACCCCTATAACTCTCGCTATCGTCTTCAAATTGCGTCCGCATTTGAAATGACGCATTGATCTCGGTGCCATCTTCTCTCGCCGTCTTGGTAATGTAGTTAATGATTCCGCCCGATGCACCGATGCCCTCGGTGGAAGATGGGCCGTTGACGACTTCTACCCGCTCAACGATC
>CBDTVC010000518.1:0-3240 GCA_965363925.1 uncultured bacterium
ACAACAGAAAGCACCGTGAGATGTAACGCAATTTCCGAACTACTTGACCGGATGCCGACCAGTGTGCCCAGCATCAATGCCGGATAAACAACTCCTGCCAGAAGTGAACTGAGTACAGGGATGGTCTGCTGCCCTGCGTAGACAAACGGAAACGAAAGGAGCAGAATCAGAACAAGGACAAGCGCAACACCGAATCCAATCGGATACACAAACCCAACAACGGCAGACGCTCCAGCCATCACAGCCAACGCAGCTGGCACTTTATGTTCAGTTGCCCCAGCGAGCTGGTAGAACTCCACCTGACAAGCGGCCACCGCAAATAGGACCAGCACGGTGAAGTAGAGCCCGCCATAAACGGTCGCGACCAGAACAAGCGGAGCGCCAACCAGGGCGGTAACAATCCGGAGTGCGCCTTGGCTCATTTTAGCCCTCGTCTTTCGGACGATCGACGTCCTCCGAATCAGTAGACAGGTCGTCATCGATATCCACCTTCGGATCCGCATTCATCGCGGCTTCTTCGAGGTCTGCCGCGGATATTGGTGGATCTGAAAGCAGTTTGCGTGCATCCACTTCATAAGCGACCGGCACGCGGACGTAAACGTTTGACAACGATCCCACGTTCAGAAAGAATGCGTGGTCACGTTTAGTGTCAATAACGGCCGGAATGCCTGCATCATCAAGCCTGTCTCGAACAATCTCAGACTCGTAGTCGGTACCCGACTCAAAAACGACAACCCACTTCTGCTCATCATTCATTTCCTTACCCCGCTATGGTATTCTGATCGCCGGTATTAGAACCGTCGGTGAAGTCCGTTGATGGATCGGGATCGATCGGTGCGACGTTTCCAGGGTTTGCGGAATCCGCAACGCTGTTGAACAAGACAACCGACCCGGCGAACACGATGAGTCCGAGCACCACGTAGTACCAATCAAACGACATGTTTTCGAGTTTTGCCATGTCGAAATCAGGTCGCCGTGCGAAATAGGTTCCGAGCGTGACGGCCAGCCCGTTGTTGACAAAGTGGGCGACGATGGCTGGCCAAAGAGAGCCACTTTTCCACGTCAGGTATGCGAAGAACGAACCTAGCGCCGCAAGCGGAAGCACCTTAGTCGGCTGAAGATGATATACGCCAAAAATAAATCCTACAACCAGGATTGCTCCGGTAACACCAAATACACGTTCGCTGTTTCGCTGGAGGTATCCGCGAAACAATAGTTCTTCGCAAATCGCCGGCGTTACCGCTATCATGAAGAGGTTCGGAATGAGGCTGTTTGGCTGCTGCAATACGGCCGCGATGGGTTCCATCAGCTGAGCTTCGAATGCACGAATGGAGTCGGGCCACGGCAATGCGGACCACATCTCACCTAGCAACGAAACAACGGGTTGAAATGCGATTAGACTGACGATCGCTATTCCTACAAGTCGAAGGTCAGATTTCCGAAATCTCAGGTACGCAAACGCTCGGGACGAGGTCATTTTTGCGAGCAGCAGCGCCGCCAATCCGATACATAGATATTGGCCAACTGTATTGCCGATTAGGAGTTCGGACAGGTGTTCCTTGACTAACGCCTGAAGCCCTTCGGGACTCTGTGCGGCCGCCAGTAGAGAATCGGCTCCCGACGTGGCACCAATGGCAACGAATCCTACAATTGCCCCAACGATGTTAAATAGCACGAGGCAAATCACAAGCATGACGAACGCCGTTATGAACGGAGGGAATTCATTGCGTTCGAGCGTTCCGTCCAGGGGGATCACCGGATCGGCGTCCCACGAATCGAGGACAGATGCCTTAGGGAAAGTGGGATTGGGCATGCGAGGGTGCTTGGTCGTGTAAGGTCTGCAAGTTACGGCATTCCGGCCAACCACTCGCGGGCCGAGATGGCGACAATCGGCCATCTCGGCGACGAGCTAACTGGGGACCTGGTTCTCCGTCATTATCCGACGCAGTCGGTTTACGATCGTTCGAAGGCGAGTATACACATATTTGTGATTCTCAAAGGCTAGCGCGTCAGCGATTTCAGATGCCTTCATCCCCTGCTCAAAGCGCAATAGGACCAGCAGCCTGTCTTCCGGATCAAGGGTATCGAGGGCATCGATTAGACGCTCGGCGTTGTTCTTGGCAGTGTCAGTTTTTGCGTTGGTAATATCAGGTGATGCCGCCTCAAAGCCAAACGCCTGTAAGTCTTCAAGTGACAACATGGCTTTGTTCTGATTCAGCGCCATGATCAGGTGCCACCGTTTGTTGATACTCAGCATGCTCTCAATCTTGTCGAGGGCGTGAGCTACATCCAGAGCCGTGCAATCGGTTGCATGTTTGCCCTTAATGATCTCAACAATGTGATCTTGCTGGTACTGCTCCTGATAGTAATATTTAAAGACAAGCTTCTCCCGGTCGTCCAGCTTGGAAATAACGGATTGCGGAATCGACGTGTAGCGTTTCTTACGGAAGCGATCACGGCACGCGTTTGCGACAACCACACTTAACCACGGTGTAATTTCCTTGTTGATCCGAAATCGGCGAAGTGCTTTAAAGTCTTTGGCGCGCAGGCGCTCGCAAACGGAAGTATAGACCTCCATCACCTCGTCCTGATCGTACATAAAGCGCCGAATCATTCTGATGATGACTGGCGAAAACCGCTTGAGCAGTTCCGCATACGCCTCTTCAGGGTTCTTCTGAAAGTGTGCGATAAGCTCGGAGTCGTTCATCCGGGCCGTCGCATATCTAAATTGGACCTTCATGTAGTTACCGCGGCATCCTAAGTGATTTTTGGCTCAGACATTCGATATGCCCTTCCCCTTCGAATCAGTACTGATATAGCGAACCGCTTCTGGCTTCGGCGGTGCTCTATTTGGTCGCAATTGAGTCGCCCATCGTGCCCGAGGCGCCCTCAACGTGATTCGATTACGGGGATACAAGTCGAAGATGATGCCAACTCAACGCTCAGGAGTTGCGGATTGCATTGCCATCCCTAAATGGCGCTTTATAACTCAAATAAGCCATTTTCCCCATTTGAGAACGAGTATCGGTAACGATACCTACGCGGCTAAGTATCTGTTTTGGGACTCCGTACGAGACGACTGATCGAAATGACTCTTCGGAAAAGGCCATCGAGGGATTACCAGGGCTCCCTCTAAGAGAGGGAGCAAATCCACATGCGAATTGACGAGCCACCCCTCCTTTTACCCGTGAACCCGGGGCATGCCGTGGCCAAACCCGCTGGGTAACGTGGGTGCTCGCT
>CBDTVC010000519.1:0-3229 GCA_965363925.1 uncultured bacterium
ATCAATTGGCCCCCGGATACATCGATGACTTCAACGGATCATACACGCTTCGAATGCCACTGAACCCAACTACGGCGTCGAGTTCATCAGCTACAGGCCTTGGGCCAATCGGTATTGCCGCCTCCGGAGCGATGATCTATGACGACCAGGAAGGACCAAACGTACCGCTGGATAACGCGATCGTTTCGTTCGACTACACGGGTGCTCACACCGGACCGCAGAGCTATCACTACCACCTTGAACCAATAGCCTGGTCTGTCGACGACGACAAACTCATTGGAGTGATATCGGATGGCTTCTTTCTGTACGGGAGACGCGACGCCGACGGCGAACATCCAACAGATCTCGACGAATCTGGAGGACACGCAGGCCCGACACCCCACAATAGCGACGGCGAGTACCACTATCACGTCCAGAATGAGCTGTACCTGAATTCCTACTACATCCTCTTTCCAGGCAACTACCAGGGTACACCCAATGCAATCAGGTAAACGCGCACTTACAGTTGCAGCAGCCGTTCTTTTCATCGTTACGCTCCCAGTTCAGCGAAATGACGACGCAACGTCAGCTACAACACGAGCCGCATCTGTTGTCGCGATCGCCTCGTTGTCGATGGAGCGTGATTCAGCAAGCGTGTCGACAAAATACTATGACGACGGTCCGGTTGCAGAGCGAGAAGAACTCTCAGGGGGTCGCCGACATGGGCTTCTCGAACGCTGGTATCCAGACGGCACGCTGAGTTACCGGGCACACTACCGTGAGGGGCGGCAGCACGGCCTAACTCAAACGTGGTGGGCGACTGGCATCATGCGATCAGAGTCACAATTTGTTGACGGCGTTCCAGACGGTGTGCAGAAGCAGTGGTACCGATCAGGAGTACTGTTCAAAGAAATGAACCTGGTTGACGGCCGGGAGTCAGGAATGCAGCGGGCGTGGCGAGAGAATGGAAAACTGTACACAAATTACGAAGCAAGAGGCGGTCGCATCTTCGGACTAAAGCGCTCTGATCTGTGCTTCGAACTGGAAGACGAAGTAATCCAAAGCGGAGGTAAGCCATGAAACAGCAGATCAAACACTCAAACAGCTGGATCCGCGAAACTGTGCAAAACTACTCGAGCGCTGTTCTACTTTGCGGATTATTGCTCACAGGTTGCCAACAAAGAGCGGCTGATCAGTTCCACACGAGGACGGTCGTTAACGAAGCCGTTCTCCAGGACGCCCTCGCGCCTCGAGTTACGAAACAGCTTGCCACGTTACCGTACTACGACGATGCAAGCTTCTCGCCGAGCTGGTTTGACAGCCCTGAATTGATCCCATCCGACTTCCATACGATTCCGTCCTTCAGCCTTACTAATCAATCTGGTCAACCCGTTTCGGATACCGACCTAAGCGGCAAATTGTACATCGCGAATTTCTTTTTTGCGACGTGCCAAGGTATCTGCCCGAGCACAATTGGCAACATGATTCGGATTCAAGAGGCCGTGGCGGAATATCACGACGTTCAAATTCTGTCACACACAGTCACACCCGAGAAAGACACGGTTGATGAGCTCCGGACATTCGCTGACTCGAAAGGTGTTGTGGATGGGAAATGGCACCTGTTGACTGGCGACCGCCAGCAGCTCTACGACCTTGGCAAGAACTATTATTTTGCGGATGAAGACCTTGGTGAGGTAAGCGAGCCAGCCAATGAAGAAACGCAGTTTCTGCATACGGAGAGTTTCTTGTTGATCGACGGAAAAGGCTACATCCGCGGCATCTACAACGGAATGAATAAGGCGTCGGTGAATCAGCTTATTTCGGATGTTGACTTGTTGCGGTCTGCCTAGTCAACCTCTATGGCGTTCAACGCCTTCCGGACCTGTTCAGCACACTCCGGATACCCACCGCGAGCCGGATCGTCGCATCGAATTTCACTTTCACGAATCAGGGCCAGGCCTTCCTCTCGCCTGCCTTCTTGCACAACAATTGTCCCCAATCGAATCTGCCAACGCGTCGGCGCCGGATGCTGTTCACCGACTGCTCGGCGCATCAATTCGATTCCGGAACGATACAATTGCTCAGCTTTCTGCAGCCGGCCGGCCTTTAGTGCGACGTCACCGCCGCGGATCTTTATCGATGCAACCTGAGGATGATCAGGCCCTACCGAACTGAGCGTCATCTCCATCGCGACGCTTTGCAGCGAATCCGATTCGTCGAAGCGACTTTGTAACCCGATGACGAGCGCGAGCTGACTCAGTGTGTTAGATGTTTCGCGATGGTCATACCCGTAGTGACGTCGCCAAACAGCAAGTGCTTCGCGGTAGTACGTCTCAGCCTCGGCGTTCCTGTCCTGATCACGCATGGTAGCACCAAGGTTGTGTAACGTGTATGCAACATCAAGATGTGCATCACCGAGGTGTCGGCGCCGGATATCAAGCGCACGCAAGTGAGTCGCCTCGGCTTGGTCGAATTGCTTTTTAAACGTTAGTAGATCGGCCAGGATATTCAGGCTGTAGGCAATGCTCGGGTCGTCGTCACCAATCTCGGCGTACTTGATTTCCAGTGACTCGCGGATCAGCTTTTCAGCTTGATCGTAGCGCCCCATGCGCAATCGTAAAAACGAAAGTGCGTGAAGTGCTTCAGCGAGAATGAGCTTATCGGCTGATGGCTCGTCGCGAATTATAGCAATGGCCTCTTCGTGCTTCTCTATGGCAGCTCGGTACCGGCCTTGGCGCTCGTTCAAGAACCCGAATGCTAACAACGTTTTTGCAACATTCGTCGCATTTCCTTCAGAACGCCTCAGCCGAAGCGTCTCATCAAGCATTGCTTCCGCTTCTTCATGAGACCCGAGGTTGGAGTACACTTCGCCAATCAGATGCATCATTTCCGAGCGGATCTCACCCTGCCCGGCCAGGTCGCGGTCGATACTTTCCGCACCCCGATCCAATAGGTCACGTGCGGTGATGTCTTCACCTCCTGACTCGAAGGGATCTGCGTTTTCAAATAGCCCCTTCAAGAACGTCGCAATCTGTTCAGATTTTTCTGCCTCAAGTTGTGCACGATCGCGTTCAACTTTCAACTGCAGGGTGTAAAACGTGATCAGGAGCGAGGCAACCAACGCGGCAGCAACCGATGTAACGAACCCGATCCGGTGTCGATCAATGTATTTTCGAAAGCGATAACCTGGTGATTCCGGGCGCGCTGACACAGGACGATTGTCACGATAAGCTCGCAAATCCGCGAGAAG
>CBDTVC010000520.1:0-3225 GCA_965363925.1 uncultured bacterium
ATCCGTCGATCGGCTCGTGAAGCATAAGGACGACCACGTCGTCATTATGTGCCGATCCGGAAGCCGTTCGGCACAGGCCTGTGCGTTCCTGATGCAGAATGGATTCACGAACGTAGCGAACCTGCGTGGTGGTATCCGGGCTTGGAGTGCTGAAATAGATCCTACCGTACGGGTCTCCTAAGCGTCGCGATGGAGCCCTAAGCGATGGAGCCGCAAGCAATGGAGCCGATACCATTTATCGTCGGGCCAACCGCTGTCGGGAAGACCGACTTGTCGGTGGCACTTGCTGAACGCCTCGGCGCTGAGATCATCTCGGCAGATTCGCGACAAGTCTATCGAGAACTTTCTGTCGGAACGGCCAAGCCGACGCCTGACGAACAACGTGGCGTCGTGCACCATTTCGTCGACGAAGTCAATTTGCCGAACGTCGTTTCTGCCGGATGGTTTGAGCGGCAGGCCAACGAGCGGATTGCTCGAATTCTGGACCGCGGCAAGCCAGTCGTGGTTGTCGGCGGGTCAACGCTTTACATTCACGCACTAACGGTGGGCCTTCCCAAAGTACCACCGATTGAACCCGGCTTTGTCGAGGAGCTAAATGCTGAGGTCGCAGCGGGAAAGGCGCCCGAACTCTACGCTGAGCTCGTTTCAAAGGACCCGACGTTTGCCGCGACCTTGGACTCTACAAAAACCCAAAGACTGGTACGCGGGCTCTCCGTATTCCGTGCAATTGGTCAACCCCTGTCCGAGTTCTTCGAGACGGTCGCTCCGCAATTCAAGTTTAAGGTTATTCAATTCACTCGCCCTCGAGACGTACTGTACGAACGGATTAACCTCCGAGTCTTGCAGATGATTGAGAACGGATTGATCGAAGAGGCTCGATCGGTTCTTGAACTGGGGTTTGATCGCAAGCTGAGTCCCCTTCGTACAATTGGCTATCGAGAAAGCTTTGATCTCATCGACGGCGTATTACCGTCTGAAGACGAATATGTCCGGCTATTGCAGCGAAACACACGCCGATACGCCAAGCGCCAGCTAACGTGGATGAGACGCTACCCCGAAAACACGTTGTTCGAAGCGGACCGATCCATTGCGGAACTCGTTGAACGAATTGGTTCGGAAAACTGATTTCTTATCGATCTGTCGACGCGCGGTTGGTGCACCGGCCAATTGCAAACCACGTGCTGACAAGACACCGCAATCCACGATCGTCGATGTTGTGGGTCAACCGATTTGTAGCAGGCACACAAATGTTTACTGAACCGATTCCCGCCAACCCGCTGCTCATCTAGGACGGTCTGTCTTGGGCTGATCCGTCATCGGTTGTGTCAGCCGGGATGTCGGGCCCTGGTTTTCCCACAATAAACCCGACCTGCCGGTGGAGGACGCTCCCCCACTCCAATTCGCACTCCACCTCCAATCCGTGGTCCTCGAAAACGCGCTTCCATTCTTTGGGTGTCCTGAACTTCAGGTGGAGCTCCTGACTGGCCATCTCACCTTCGGATCGTAGCCTATTCGCCAACTTGTCGAGGATAGTAAGTAGCCGGCGTCCTACTTCCGATCTATAAGTTGATTCTATTATGACGACACCTTTTCCGCTTACGCGCACGGCCTCGAGCATAACACGTTCTGGGTCACCGCAATGGTGAAGGACAAAGGACAGCAATGCACTGTCGAATGCGTTGTCCTCAAACGATAGTGAAGAACCGTCTGAAAGGACAAATGGCAGTGACGTCTGATTGCTGTCTCGCACGTCTGTGAGTGTAACCTGCAATCCTAAATCCTGAGCAAGTCGGTCTCCCACGTAACCCTCGCCAGCTCCAATGTCGATTAGTGTATCGCCCTTGTAGAGCGTATCGCCCTTGACACGCGGATTCAGTTGCGACAACAAGGCCCTAATTCGTTTCGATTTTTGATTTGCCCGCTGCTTCAGTAGCGCGCGCAGAATTGCTTCGCGACTAAGGAGAACGAGTAGTACCAAGGCGCCCCCCCAACCAAGCCAGACAAATAGCCAATAGGGACCGTTACTGTACAGTAGGTACGTGCCACTCGAGAATGCAGCAAGCCACTGCCAAGGCCACGCGGCCTTGTTCGTAAGGGCGATCGCACCAAGTAGTGGCACAAAATACCATGGATGGACCGTTGTGGCGAGTAGTAGAAGGAGTCCAAAAATCAAAACGGAAAGATCCGCAATTGATCTGCCGGCCCTGTCGCGTGTGTGTAGCCACACAACACCGAGGAGACCTAGAAGTCCAAAGAGCGGGCCAAGCTGCTTACTAAAATCTGTTCCCGTTAACAGATGAAGAACCTGTTTCAAAAGCAAGTATGGGCCAGCATTGAACTCAAACAATCGGACATACAATTTGAGCGAAGAAACTGCGTTTCCGACCGCCTCAATCTTGAATAGCGGTAGCGAAAGGAGTAGTACCGCAATCGAGAATCCAAGAAGAGATCGCCAGCCGGTCCGCCGCACGAGCGCGGGTAAAACCAGGGCCGGATACAGCTTCACCATTGTTGCGGCACCCAGTGCCGCTCCAGCCAGAAGCCCACGTTGTTTTATCGTCAGTGCAACAGCCAGAACAATGAACGGCAACGCAATTGATTCCGTATGAGCTTGGCCGGCGACTTCAAAAATGACAAGTGGATTCAGAGCGTACAACAGAAGCGATTGGCGCTTCACGATTCCGGCCAGGAGAATCAATCCAGCCAGCTCGAACAGAATTAAGAGGACCTTCAGCGCGAGATAACTCTTCACCCAATCACGTTGCCCTGCCCACACCGCAACTGCAAATACATATTGTGAGGCCGGTGGATAGACAGAGTAGTATCGGGGCGAATTTAGACTCTCAAATCTAAATGGTGCGACGTCCGGATCTCCAGCCAACTCGGTTGGCAGAAACAGATAAGGATTGACGTTGCTCAACAAGAGATTGCCATCCCACAGATAGCGGTAGGCATCGTCCGAATAGTTCGGTGGGATCGTTACCAAGACCAACCGACAGCAGACTGCAGCAAGTACAATCACCGCGACACTGAGCGTGTTAAGTCGGTAGAGCAGATATGTGGCTAAACTTCCAGCGAGGACTGCAACGGCAAGAATCACGAACCGCTCATCCCCACCCGAAGAGAATCGAATTGCGCAAATCGCTAATCCCAGTAGCGTCAGCGCTGCAGCCGACTTAGCATGCTTCACAGTTCAACTTGCTTCGGACTTGGCGATGCGCATGG
>CBDTVC010000521.1:0-3223 GCA_965363925.1 uncultured bacterium
AACGGATTTCGTCGTCGCCGCGTCGATTACTCATACTGACTACAAACTCTAGCGAAAAAAAAGCCTGGAACTCTGATAAACATCAGCCAGAAAGAAAAAACGGGTGGTATTCGAGGTAACTGCGTCCAACGACTCCTTCGGTATCGAGCCGAAACGGCACCAACTTAAACAGTTTTCAGGGTTTGGAGAGGCCCCGAAACACCTGCATATCATGTGTTTGCATTGTTTACCGTCCGATTCTGATACTTGGCCTGCTCGGAACGGTGAGGGTGAGCCTGGCTTCGAAGCAAGCTCCTGCTACCAGCATTCAAGCTATCTTGAATCTTTCGACAGTGGAAATATCGCGAATATTGCTCCCACCTGCACAACGTATGTCCGCCTGCATGGATTTTTGCAAGATTTACGGGCGGCGATAGCCGGAAAGTAACCTTACATGTCCTCCTTACCCGCCGAATTTCTGACTCGCCTCGAGCGGATTGTTCCGTCTGAACACTTGAATCGCGTCATTGAAACGTTTTCCAGTGAACGCCGCGTCGGTTTCCGAATTAACACGCTTAAAGCGCCGCCTCCAACCCTCGCAGAATTAGACGCGCTTGGTGTTGTCATTGAACGTATTCCTTGGCTGGAGTCAGGCTTCGTCTGCTCCAGTCGAGATCGTTCTGTGGTCATGGATTCGGCAGCCTACAATGACAAGAAGCTCTACTTTCAAAATCCGTCGAGTATGGTCCCCGTACTGGAAATGGAGCTTGAGACAAATCACACTGTGTTAGATCTTGCCGCTGCGCCGGGCAGTAAGACGCTTCAAATTGCGTCGCTACTTGATCAGTCCGGCCACCTTGCGGCGGTGGACATTGTTCGCAAACGCTTCTTCAAACTAAAGCAGAACCTGAAGGAGCACGGTGCCGCGAAGGTCCGTGTGTACCTGCAAGACGGGCGCCGCGCTGATCGTTACAGGCCCGATCACTTTGATCGTGTGCTGCTGGATGCGCCCTGTTCAACAGAAGGTCGCTTTGTTGCAGGCGACTCGTCGACCTTCCGCTATTGGAGCGTTAGGAAAATTGCGGAAATGGCCTATAAACAAAAACAACTGCTTGCCTCCGCGATCCGATGTCTGCGGCCCGGCGGCCTAGTGGTCTATTCAACCTGCTCGTTTGCGCCGGAAGAAAATGAACTGGTTGTGCAGGATGCTCTCGACACATTTGGGGAGGAAATCAGTATCGAGCCCACAACGATCCCAGTATCGCAGTACGTTCCTGCCTTGCAGTCCTGGAACGGATTAGCCCTTAATCATCAAATCGCTCTGGCGCGGCGGATACTTCCGGATGATACCTTTGAGGCGTTCTTTGTTTGCAAGATCAGACGACATTAGAACCAGCGAGGCGCTGGGGGTTCGTACGTCGCGAAGAGCCCCAATTTGTATCCCGCTTTCACGAATTCGTGCCTAATCCTTCAGCTCATCCCGGAAATAATCGCCGTGTTTGGCGATCAGGAATCGATGTCGGTAAAGGTGGTATGCAGTTGTGCAAACCTTAGACGTATAGGCCAGATTAAAGGCGCCGCCAACAACCGCACCGGCAACAGGCAGCATCTGGGCGACCTTCTTCTTTGTGAGCGTAATCCCGAGTTTTTCAACTGCACGCTTGATCGCTCCCGTCATGGCTGCCTGCCCAGCCGACTCCATGACCTGTTGTTTTGCAATCGAAGACGACGCGCGCACGATCGGTTTGAGTGCGTAGTCTTTTTGCAGGTCTTTTCCGCCGGCCGCGACGTTAAGGACATTTAGCGTTTGCAGCTGTTCCTCAGGTGACTGGACGTCGAAGCCGTAATAACTTGCATACTCGCCAACGGCCCGAAGATTAATCGCGGTAAGCGCAATGATGTCAGGAAGGATTCCTACCGCCCCCACAAACCCGGTCGAGGCGCCCTCTGCGGTTGCGAGCACCTGATACTTCGGGTGAAGGTCTTTTGTGTGCCGGTCGATCTTTTCGAGGTCGTGACCAAACGCCTGACCGTGCGTAGTAATCCGAAGCCCGGCCCGCTGAAGGTCCAGGTAGACTGCGTCGGTCCAAACGAAGTTCTGAGAAGCCTCGTTCACCTTGGTTAGAATTCCGGCAACTACAGTGTCAAGCGTCCAATTTACGCCGGGTATTTCGCGCAGAAGATCCGTTGTCTCATCCAAGATTCCGGATGCCGTCTGAACAACACGCCCGAATGGTCCGATTGTCGGATTCCTCCATGATTGGATTTCGCCCAACGCACCTTCTTCGTACTGTGAAGGCCAGGAAGAATTTGGGGTTCGTTGTAATGAAGAATCCTGCATCATTCGGGGGTGCCGTGTGCGTAACGTTTATTGTTTTTGCGGATGGTCAACCGGGGACATCAACAGTAAGACCCCGAAAAGCGTGCCATCCCCGGCAATACGGAGCAGAACACATTTTGCTTCGAAAGCACCGGCAAAAAGTGAGTTTCTACCGCCTCCTACGTGTCAAATTGGCACTGTCAGTCAAAAATCGGCCAGAAAACGCCCAGTCGGAATCGTTGGGCTGCCAACGGATACCCCGAAACAAGCTGATTTCCTTCTAACAGTGTCGTCAAGGCAAGGATATTCTCCAGGGCGACAAAAATCGTTGCTGTACGAACGCCGGCTTCAAGAACAATATCTACTGCACCTGAGGCGGGTAATAGTTCTGCTGCAGAGTCGGGAAGTACCAATAAGCCAGTGGGTAGGTGGAGCCGCCGCCCCCCAAACGAAGACCAGTACGATCCCCTCAGGTATGCATTGGCAACCAGGTCACCCTGGAATAGTGTGTACCGAGCACCCAGGACGGCGCGGACATTCAGTTCCGGCTGAGTCTGGACCTGTGAGAGCCCGGATGCCGAACTCACCGTTGTCCACGGCACAAACGTTGGCGTCATGGATCCATAAAAACCTTTTTTCGACTTCGTTCGCAAGCCGATTGTCCCAGTAATGCCAAATGTTGTAAGTGCTTCAGAGCGAAGCCATTTCAACGAGTCGCCCGTGGCATCAGTCGCAAGAATCGCCTCGTTGGAATTTCGGAAATTCGCAAAAGCTGTTAACGAGAACCGTGAGGTGTTCGCATCGAGTGCTGCCCCAACTCTTGCGCTTGCCACACTGCTCTGCGGTTCGTTCGGATCTGACAGTCCGGTGAACAGCGTGCCGTCGGAAACATCCGCGTAACCGTTGCGATCAAACAACGACTGC
>CBDTVC010000522.1:0-3221 GCA_965363925.1 uncultured bacterium
GAACGCTTGGACCAATGAGTACATTCCGCCGGGGGTAAACCAGACACCCTGTTCTTTTTCGAGAAAAGGAATCATTGCATAAACCGCAGGCGACCTGAACGGATTGCCACCAAGAAACAGCGGATGGAAACTAAAAAGAAACCGATGTCTGGGGTCTTTGAAATACTTCGCCGCAAACATTGACATGGGCTTGTAGGCGCCGAGTTTGATCGCGCGTGGTACAAAGTCCACCATAGACTTAATGGTGTCGAACGGCGTCGCGCCAAGCTTGTCTACAATGACCGCATCATATACCTTTTCAGCGGCTTCCATAAACGCGTCGTAGTTGTCTGCATCAGCAGGAGCAAACTTCCTCATCTGGGATTTCATCGATTCGGCATCACCTGAATAATCGATGAATGTACCGTCGTGAAAATAGACGCGGTAGAACGGATCGAGTGGCATCAGATCCGTATAGTCGGACAGGCTGCGACCTGCCTTGCCAAAAATGTCGTTAATAATGTCCGGGGCGGTGATCAGGCTCGGACCCATGTCGAAAACGTAACCTGCCTCCTCGAACTGGTACGCACGTCCGCCGACTTTTTCTCGTTTTTCAAGGATGGTTACATCGAGGCCGCGACTTGCGAGCCGGTTGGCGATCGCCAAGCCTCCAAAACCAGATCCGATTACAATTGCTTTCATTTCCTTCTCCACTATCAGTCTTCAGTATGCGGTCACCACAGTCCCCTGGGACCGATGTGCCTTGCGTAGCTGTTTAAGTATTAGCCGATCGATTCTCGTTTGCGAATTGCTCAATCGTCTGACAAGGATATCGTGTCGTCTTCTTCAGCAAATTGCAATGATCGGTCAACATCGAGGTCGCGATCAATCTCGGTCCATTTTCGACCGGAGTCTTCTTCGTGTTTCCGGATATGATCCATCAAACGGTCAAGCTGGTTTGTAATCATTGATTCGATGTCACCAGCAGTTATCCGCTTTCCTGAGCCTGCGTCTGTTTTGACTCCTCGTGACATAGACACCGTTTGACCAGCAAGCAAAAACGCCGTTGGCTTGCTTGTGGTCAGCGGTTCAATATGTAGGCCGATCGGTAAAATCACGGCGTCATCAAGCTCGTTCAACAATAATTCTATGCCTCGTCTGGACCCAAGCGGTCGACGCCATGACGGGACAATCCGTCCTTGTGGAAAAAACAAAATCCAGCTTCCGGGTTGGTCCGCACATGCCTGTGCAATTTCGCAAAACGTCTCGCGCGTGGTCTTCAGGTTGCCTGGTTGAATCCCGACACATCCGATCTTTCTCAGCCAGCCATGTTTCTCCAGTTGTTCTTCCAACATGACCGAAAAGATTGGGGCATTTGGACTCACCCTGCACCTGTACAGGTAGATGAGAAATCCATCCCACCAGCTCATGTGGTTGGACACCACGACGACTGTTTTACCGACGGGCAACACAGCCTTTCGAGAAAGGCACACTTCTTCAAATCGAACCCAAAACGAAAAACGCAACCATGCACCGAACACGGCCATCATTGATGGCGACCAGGAAGGTGCATGCATTGTCATAAAATTTACCGTTCCGAAGCGGCCGAACTGCCGCCGATCAACTCCAGTTCACGTTTGAGACTTGCTGCCAGCTCAGTCTCAGGCTTCCCGTTGTCCAGTACAAACTTAACGAGGTCTCGATAGAACTCATTCGAAACCACACCCTTCATTGCGGTGACCGTCTGCGACAATACTCGAAAGTCTTCCTCAACTGACCATTTTCGCCCGAATAGTCCAGGCAGGTAGTAGCAGCTGATCAGTCTCAGATACCGGACTTCTGCGTTTCGATCATCTTCTTCCACGGCTTGATCTAGCTTGCGAAGGCCGCGTCTTACGTACGCCAACTTCTTCCCCGGCCAGAATGCGTGCTTTGCTTTCATGACGATGAGTGCGCCGTCAAAAGCTGTGGCGATCGGCGCAGTTTGAAACTCGGATGGCAGATCATTCAGCAGCACAGTTGCGCTGTCGACAAGATTCGCATCGTTTGTACTGCTGAGATACAGATTTCGTATAGGTACAAGTTCGTCCATTAGCTCCTGCGAGCGCGATGAAAGAGGCAATGAAATCAGCCCGACAAGGAGCAAAACGAAGACTCTAAGAGGAAGATGACGCTTACGCACTGTATTCATCCACAATCGCTTCAAAATTAGAGGAGTCAGTGCGCGGATGAGATTGTTGGCCAGCTACCGTTGCATTTGGTGCCCGCTTAGCTCTTGCGAGATTATCGCCGTTCGAGGAAACACTGTCTGTCGGACCGAAACTGAGATCCAGGACTCCAGCGCCGGCGACAACGGGTCCTTCTGCCTTCAAGTTGTAGACGTCTTTATCTCGCTGAACAATGTTGTCATGCTGAAGACGTATTGCTCTGCGCTTGCCTCGAAGGCGGGTCCACGCATTAAACGCCAGATAAAATTTTCGAGTCCGGGAGGTTCGAGCTCTATGGTTCAAGTTGTCATAACCATTCGATACGATTTCGCGATGGATGCCGCGATATACCTCAGACGCAACGGCCGAGGCGTTGCCAAAACTATTCGGAAGCCGAGTAAGTCCTTGCCATGCGCTCTCGTATCGCGACTCGGCAACTACTATCAATTCGCGGACCAGTGAGGAGTACGAATTCGAAACCGATCTGGAAGATTGCATGCGAGCCAATTCTGACTCCGTGATTCCATGTTTTTCAAGGAGCGTACGCGGCAAATATATTCGGTCAGCCCGAAGGTCTTCGCCGACATCCCGGAGAATGTTGGTGATTTGCATGGCGCTACCCAACATTGCTGCGTAATAGTGCATCCGTTCGGATCGAACATCAAGAAGGTTGCAAAGCCAGATTCCAACAACTGAGCCTACCTTAAAAGCGTATGCGTCCAATTCTTCCTGCGTTTGAATTCGCACAATTGCAAGGTCAGATTCAACACCGTCAAACAGAAGCTGCACTATTTCGAATCCCGCACCCGATTCGCGCGTCTCGGACATGAGTGTATCCAGCCATAAAACGCCAGATGGGGATCCCTCAAAACTGGAACGAACGAGTTGCTTCCAGGCCTCAAGTACAGAACTGGCACCAGGTCCTGTTGCACCCGAATCCACGTGTTCGTCTACCAGATCGTCAGTTATGCGACAGAAGGCATAAAGCCGACCTACCTTTTGACGTTCGTCGCTCGAAAAGAAGCGCGCCGCAAA
>CBDTVC010000523.1:0-3216 GCA_965363925.1 uncultured bacterium
GCTTATGACCACATGGCTATCCGTTTCGATCGTCGCGCTCGTCGTGCAGATTCTCTATTGGAGGGCGTTCGCCAAAGGCTTCTCGGGCGCGCTTAGTCCGCCTCGAAACGGTGAAGAGACTCCCGTTTCGATAATTGTGGCAGCATTCAACGAATGCGACAGGTTGCCCGGCCTACTCCATGCCCTGAGCGAGCAATCCGCGACAGCTTTTGAACTGATTGTAGCGGATGATGGATCCACCGACTCGACGCCGCAGATTTTGGCCGATGCGACCAAGCTGTTTGCACCCGGTCAGTTCAAGACGATCCGCATCAGCAACCCGATCCAGCCGCGCAAGAAGAATGCACTGACGTCCGCTATCGCCGAGGCTCGATTTGATCAGCTGCTGTTTACCGACGCTGATTGCCTGCCCGGCCCAGACTGGGTGCGGGCGATGCAGCAATATCTGTCGAATTCCGAGGACCGTCTGGTTATCGGATACAGTCCTTTTGAGAAACGTGATGGCCTGCTCAATCTTTTCGCCCGGTATGAAACGTTTGTGACAGGTTACTACACGGCTGCAGCTGTAGGTCTGAACAGGCCGTACATGGCCGTTGGCCGTAACCTCGCCTATAGCAAAGCAGTGTTTGAAAACATTGCGGGGTTCGAACATTCGCAACATGTACTCAGCGGCGATGACGACCTGCTCGTGCAGGAAGTGTTCAGGACAAATGCTGCAAGAATTCTCCATGCATCCGATTGTTCAACTTTTGTTGAATCCGAAGCCCCTCACACGGTTCGCGAATGGCTTCGGCAAAAGACGCGTCACACGTCTACCGGAACCAGTTACCTGCCTGAGATCCAAATCCATTTGTTACTGTTTCACGCCAGCGCCGTTCTTCTTTGGGTGTTGCCTATCTTCGGCGGATTGCCGTCACTGGGCGTCCTTGTCGTCCGGCAGCTGATACAATTTGTTACACTTCGTCGTGGGGCAAAGGCCTTTCGTGAAACGGATCTTGTATTGTGGCAGCCGATACTCGAACTCGGGTATGTTGCCTACACGCTGCTTCTTGCCCCGCTTGGCGTCGTCCTGCCGCGCAAAAAGTGGTAGGCAGGATCGGTCGACCTACCGGTTTGCGACAATGGCCACCGCTTCGTCGTACACGTCCTCGATCTCCGCGACCGTCTTCTCGAGTGCGTGCTCACGCCTGACAAAGTCTGACGCTTCGGATACAATTCTCTTTCGGAGGTCCGCATCGTCGACCAGTCTTGCCACACCGGTGGCAATACTTAGCGGGTCTCGTTCATCCGTCAGAAAGCCAGTCTTGCCATCGAGGACAATCTCGGGTATCGCCGCGTGCGAAGAAGCTACAACTGCTACACCACACGCCATGCCCTCGATGATTACGTTCGGAAGTCCTTCCTGGTCGTTGTTGGCAGCTGTTACAGACGGCACGACGAGAATATCATACTGGCGCATCAACGACCCGACTTGTTCGGTAGGAACAAACCCGCGGATTGTTATTCGATTTGCGAGTCCCAGATGATCAACCAGTGCACGAATGGCATTCTCACGCTCTCCTTCCCCAAAAATATCAAGTGACAAACCGGGATATCGGTCTGCCAATAAACTGAACGCATTGATCGCGTATTCCATCCCCTTCTTCTCGACGAAGCGACCAATCATCATGAGTCGATTCCCTGAACCGTTTTGTTCTCGCCGGGAATAAGAAGACATGTCGAGGCCAAACCGCACGACCCGGATTTTACTTGCTTCAAATCCGAGTATGACGAGCTGCTCCTTCATCCGATTGGAGGCGGCAATAATCAGGGTTGCTCCGTCTGCAAGTGATCGATAGCGTCGTCGCCAGATCCACTGAGTTGGCAATTGAGTGACGTCTTTACCGTAAAAACTGACGACCAGCGGCAACCTCCTGTCGCGAGCCGTTGGCACCATCAGGTAACCGTCCTGGCCAAAGTGGGCATGTATCACGTTCGGCTGATGATTGGCAACGACGGTATTCATCAAACTTGGAGAGCGGCCAACCGCAAACTGAAGCGCAGCCGTTAACACACCGAGTTTCGATCCGCTATAGAACTCGGACGTAATCCCCTCAACGTAGTCGCGTTCTCGAATTCCAACAGCCAGCGGCGTGTAGCGTTGATGGTTGTGAACTACTCGGGCGATAAACGTTTCGGATGGCCTCAGGAACGTATTTCGAAAATGAAGTACGGTGGGTTTAGGCATCTCGGCTAGAGAATTGGGAATCTGCAAGATACAATGACTCTACCCCTTAACTGCGCCAAGTGTCAATCCGGAAATCAGGAAGCGGCTGAGAACGAGAAAGAGAACCACAACAGGTATTGCGACCAGCAGTGAGCCTGCAGCATACATTCCCCACTGCGTCTGCATTGAAGCCTGGAACATCTTCAGTCCGAGCGGAAGGGTGAAGTTTTCCACGTTCTGCAAAACAACATTGGCGACAACATATTCATTCCACGCAGTCATGAATGAAAATAGCGCGGTAATAACCAGTGCAGGTGAGGCCAACGGCAGTATTACCTGTCGGAATGTCTGCCAAGGAGATGCGCCATCGATCCGCGCGGCTTCTTCCAGCGACGTCGGGATTGTATCGTAATAGCCCTTCATCTGCCAGACGGTAAACGGAAGTGCGGTTGCAGAATAGATGATGATGATGCCCACATAGGAGTCCAGAAGGCTCAGTTTAATGAGCACGACATAGAGCGGCAGTAGCAGCATTGTGGCTGGAAACATTTGTGTGACCAGTAAGCCACTCATCATCGGGCCTCGTCCGACAAACTTATAACGCGACAATGCATACCCGGCCGTGGAAGCGAGTGCAACACCCGTGACCGTCACTACTGCAGACACAACAATCGAATTGAACATCCAGCGCAGAAACTGAGTCTCGGTCAGGAGCTTGCGGAAATTCTCAAATGAAGCGCCCTCAGGAATCAACGCAAGTGACGTCGAAAGAAGTTGATCACCTGGACGAAGCGCAATCGTTACGATCCGCAATACCGGATACACCGCTATCAACGCAAACAGTGCAATCCAAAAATAGGAAAACACCTTTGACTGTAAAGATGACCGCTGCGAGTCTGCCATAATGAAATCGAATGAACCTTAAAACTGACCGCGATGGAACCAAGTTGACAACCGCCGCCCCCTTCCCTTCTCTTCTTCTCTTCCTATCCTCCTATCCTCTTCTCCTC
>CBDTVC010000524.1:0-3208 GCA_965363925.1 uncultured bacterium
GTTGGTGGACAAGTCAATGCCCTTCGGTTCGGGAATCGGACGTAGTTCGATATTCCCAAATCGAACAAGCTGGTCCCACGGACCGTTCGTTTGCAGAAAACTGGTCATCCTCGGCATTGCGTAAACCGGAACCTGCTTCGCCCCCATTGCTTCGTGGCCGAGATACATCAGCCCTGTGTAGTGCCCAATGTGGGCATGCGTCAGGAGCACTCCGCCTAGCACTAGCGTGTCAGGATCCAAGGATCGGGCTATCGCCGTCAGTTGGTCTGGAAAATCAGGCGTCGCGTCAAGCAACCAAAAATTCGACGCCTTAGGATCCACGACTCCCAGCGACGCTACTAGTTGTCGGGAATCGCCGTCCTTCCAGCGATCGTCAAAGACCTTTCCTGCCTGCGGCACGCCACCGTCCTGCCCGATGCCCAGCACCTGCACAAACGGACGATTCTGAATAGTACTGGATACGGAGTCGAGGGACGACCGGCCCCCGACAATATCAGTTGGACTGCGAGACGATAACCGATCCTGTTTACATCCAACCTGCACGACAATGCAGAGAAGGGCTGGCAACGTCAACCAGAACGAAATTCTGAGCGCGGGACGATTAGCCATGGTGAAATCGCCTCGCCAACTAGTTGGGCCTGATGGCCGACGCTGCAATTAGTCCTTCAACGATCCGCTTCAACTTAGGAGCGCCAATGGCCGCGGCCTCGAGAACGTCTTCAATTGAGACCGGCACAAGCGTCTCGGGAAAACACTCATCGGTGATAATCGAAAATCCGCACACCGAAACGCCCATATGATGCGCGGCAATTGCCTCAAGTGTCGTACTCATTCCGATCGCGTCAACTCCCATGACCCCGAGCATTTTGTATTCTGCCTTCGTTTCCAAGTTTGGTCCAAGGATGCTCGCGTACACGCCCGATTTCAACTCGATTCCAGCAGAAGCGGCGACTGATTGAGCTAGAGACTGAAGGACTCCATTGTAAAGATCAGACAGGTCAGGAAAACGGGGACCCCAATCGTCAAGGTTTGGTCCAACCAGGGGATTTACAAACTGTAGGTTGATCTGGTCCTCAATCAACATCACATCGCCACGTGCAAAACCTCGATTGATCCCACCAGCAGCATTCGTAATGATGAGCGTGTCGATTCCGAGTCGAGCCAACGTCCGGACCGGCAATACGATCTGTTCCGGGGAATAACCTTCGTACAAATGGACCCGACCATTTAGACAAAGCACATCTACTCCTTGGAGCCTTCCGGCAACGAGAACGCCGCGATGCGACGTAACATCAGAGGTTGGGAAATGCGGAATGGATTCGTACGGAATCTCGACGGATTCCTGAATATCAGCGGCGATCTGACCGATACCTGTGCCGGCTATCAATGCAACACCAGCACTAGTTGACGGCAGTCTTTCCGAAACGTAGCTAGCAGCCTCGGAGACGCGTGCCTTGATTTCTTCGCTTGTACGAATGACCGGATCCAACATGGACGACTTCCATTAAGGTGCGCCGGCCTCGTGTTGCAACCGGACTAATCGAGATCGTCCAATATACGGCGAATCTTTTCCAGCTCGTCCTCGGAGACGTTATACGGTTCTTCGGCGTTAAACGAGCCTTCGCCTGGTTCTTCGGCAAACACTTGGCCGGGCTCCGTGCGATCGCCATCCCAATCCGCGTCTTCCTCGCCGGAACCTGCATCCGGGTTCATGACTTCTTCGGAATCTGTCGGCCATGAATTGTCGACTTCCGGATGCTGACTCGATTCACTGCGCGTCACACCGACACTGGCAGTAGCTCGGGCGATAGACGGCTGCCAATCATGCGCCCGAGACTGCGGCGCCCGCTCAGGCAGTGGCGGCATCGCGTGGATGTTTTGCGGTTCGTCGTGCTGCGACTGATCTCCGGAAGGATGTGCTGATGCCTCCATGTTGCTTGTTTGACTGTTCGCGTCAAAACCTGAAACCTCCCCCGAATCGTCGTCATCCTCAAAATCCCCAAACGGTTCGTTACCGGACATAGCGCCATTTTGTTGGCGACTCTCCGTATGCATCTCGACCGCTGGTGCGGCGACTGCAGCCATTCTGGAATAGTTGTCGGCATCTGCCGGTTCGTTTGTCGCTGGTGGACCGTGGCTCGTTGAGACAGAGTTTGTCGCGGCACGACCATTAGAGCTCTGCGACTCGCCATGCAGATGTGACGTCGGATTGTCACGATCAAAATGCTCGAGCAATTCGAGTTCGGCTGTCAAAAAAGCGCGGAGGCGAGCTGCGACTTCAATTGTTTTCCCTTCAAGTCGAGTGGAATCAGACTTGAGTCGTTCGTTCTCGAGCAGGGCATTGTTGGTAATCTGACGGCCCGTCAGGTCAGCCTCTTCGACAATGAGTTGCCCGCGGCGCTCAGCGTCTCCCAACGCTGCCGCCGTGCTACTTTTGGCCGAGCTGATCGCCTCTTGTAGCGCTTCTTCGATCCGCTGATAGTGCTCAATCTTGCTCTCAAGGTCAGCTATCCGTTCGGTCGCCCGACGTAGTTCATCCTGCTGTTCCTGCCATTGGGTCGCTACAGTTTCCAGGAAAGCTGACACCTCAGACTCATCGAGTCCTCGGAGGCTTTTTTTGAACTCCTGGTTCTTGATGTCCATGGAAGAAAGCGTAAGCATAATACTTATTCGTGTTCTACTGATCGGTCCGACGCTAGGTCGACTTCGATGCGGTTCCGTAACCTGCAGACTCTTGCTGATCCTCTGATTTGCCAAAATCGACGTCGAGGTTTAGCTTGCTCGACGCCTCAATCGCCTCCAGATTTTCCAGCCTTTGTCGAAGTGAGGCCATTTCTGACCGGATTTCGTCCAAATCCTCGATGGTTGCTGCACGACTCGCTTCTGAGTCCTTCCTGAGCAACGACCCCAGATAGACCACAGCGAAGAACGCCGCAAAAAGCACGATTATCACTCCCATATGCAGTTCTCCCGTTCCGTACAAGGAACAGTTATCAACAGAATCGGCGGCCACTAACGACTCTTAACCTGCAGAGCACAAATAGACGTTCGTGGGCACGACACAAATATGACCTCTAGTCGCGAGGCCCAAATATCAGGCTTCCAACCCGGATGAGGGTAGCTCCCTCTTCAATGGCTATCTCAAAATCATGGCTCATCCCCATGGACAAGTCCGGCATCTCCACACTGAACGCACGTTTAAAGCCGT
>CBDTVC010000525.1:0-3205 GCA_965363925.1 uncultured bacterium
TGCCTTCCGAGCCGACACTCCCGGATGCCTCCATCGTACCCACCTGAACAATGCCGGCGCTGGGCTAATGCCCATGCCGGTCATCTCGGCAATTAAGGATTACATCGACCTCGAAGCGACGATCGGCGGATACGAAGCGGAAGCCGCCAGCAAAGATGGGCTCGCATTAGCCTACGAATCCGTCGCAAGGTTGCTCGCCACAAACGCACGCAACATCGCCTTCACGGAAAACGCCACCGTTTCGTTCGCGCAAGCGCTTTCTACCATTCCGTTTACGCCAGGCGACGTTATCCTCACAACCCGAAACGACTACGCTTCGAATCAAATCCAATTCCTTTCCTTGAAGTCTCGTTTTGGCGCTGAGGTTATTCGCGCTCCTGACCTCCCGACAGGTGGCGTTGATCCAGATAGCATGTTTGAACTGATACGGAAACACAAGCCAAAAATTGTCTGCGTAACGCACATTCCCACCAACTCCGGACTCGTGCAAGACGTCGCGACCATCGGGTCAATGTGCAAGAATGCTGATGTGATCTATCTCGTGGATGCTTGCCAAAGCCTTGGGCAAATGCCGATCGACGTCGAAGCAATCGGATGCGACTTCCTGTCTGCCACCTCGCGAAAATTTCTCCGCGGACCGCGAGGCTCCGGATTTCTGTTTGTATCAGATAAAGCCCTCGAACAAGGACTTGCGCCGCTCTTCCCCGACATGGCTGGTGCGGATTGGTCAGGCGCGGATTCCTACACGCTTCGCGATTCCGCTCGTCGTTTCGAGAACTGGGAGTTCTCCTTTGCTCTGTTGCACGGGACTGGCGCGGCGGCGCGTTATGCAACAGCGATCGGGCTCGAGAGAATTCAAGACCGAGTGCAAGCACTGGCTGCCAAGACCCGCGAGCGAGTGGCCGCGATTCCGGGTGTTCGTGTTCTTGATCGAGGAGCCGTTCTGTCGGGGATCGTCAGCCTTGGCCTCGCCGGAAAGAATCCCGCAGATGTTGTCGCGAAACTCCGTACTCAGAATATCAACTTGTCGTCACAGGTCCGGTCATCTGCTGTGATTGACTTCGACGACAAAGGTGTGGCAAGTGCGCTTCGAATTTCGCCTCACTACTACAATACTGAAGAAGAAATCGAACTCGTTGCCACGGCCATTGAAGCCGCTATGGCAGAATGACGAACGAGGAAATTCAACTCCGCCGCCCCGTCTGGGAGTGTCTGTCGAGGTTATTTCTCGACACAGAATTGGACGAGCGCGAATTGCAAATTCTTTCTGATCAACTCGGCGCCACAAGCTTCACAACCGAAGAAATTGAGCAAATCCTGCGTCGAGAAGTTGCGCCGATTCTTGCCCCCAACCTGTTAAGTCCAGCTGGAGTGTGGGACGGCTTTGACCAGGCTTGGTTGGAAGGCTCCATTGTAACGAGGCTCAGTTCCTGGCGCCGGCTTATTCCCTCGCTCTTCGGATACCGGACCGTCCAACCTGAATGGAATCGCGTCAGAAGCTTGCTCCAATCACGAGCGGCAAACACGTCTCCATAACAATTAGTCGCTACCGCGCCACGATCAACGCGTGATTCATACTTCCCCAGGCACCCTCAACACGCAGGGTGTAGAATCCGTTTGATAGCTTCGAAACGTCCACCGTAAACTCCTGGCTCATCCCACTGCGGAACGTGCCGTCGAAGACAACTTCAACTGTGCGTCCCAAGAGGTCGACCAGGGACACAAGACCGTTTCCACTTGCTTCGCCGGTCTCAATGCGGACTCGTGCCATCGATGCAACTGGGTTTGGGAAGACATCAATCGAAATAATGGGTGAGTCAATTCCGCTGCCTTCGTTTCGTACAATCGACTCGGCCACAGACCATGCTTCAATTACAGGCGGATTCGAATACTCTCCTTGTCCATTATCCGCCCGGCTAATTGCGATGTATAACAATCCCGATTCCGCGTCGAAGCTTGCACCCCCAATCTGATGCTCACCTGATTCGAACGGGGTATTGAAAGGGCCGTGGGCGTACGGCCGGACATCCGACGAACTTACGGTTCCGTTGCGGACTGCAAGAAGGTCATTCACGTCCCACAGCCAGTACTGCTGGGTGTAGTCGGTGTGATCAGGTGCGCAGTAGCCGCCGCACAGATTTCCGTCGGACTGCGTACACTTGTAACACACACCGGAACTGTGACCGCCCGTACTGCCGACGGTTAGATACGTACGAGTTCCAGGCACGATCACACCGTAAACAACGCGCGAAAGGTGCGTCCAAAGAGTGTTTGTCAGCGACGCGTTGTCCAACTCGGCGTGAAGAGGATCCGAAAGGCTGAAGTCCAACAATTTGTTTGTTGGTACCATGTCTCCGGCTCCGGCTGGGAAAAGGTCATTGCTTGCAAACGAAAATGCCGACGGCCCGACGCTTGTCCGCGAAATGATCGGAATTCCACTTGACTGACCGGTCAGATAATCACCGCCGAGTAGCGCCTGCCATTCGGTGGGTATCGGTGAGATCCAACCCGAAGTGTGGCCGGCCCCGCCTTCGAAAAGAAAATAGCCAGCTGCCGGTGAAGCGGATAGTGTCCCAGGAACATCGATTCGCATCGTAGTCAATGTGTTGTCAGCGGGCGCATCGTAATATTCGTAGGCATTGACAAACAGTGACGATTCGCTTCCGTTGCTGATTAGTGCAAGTCCGCCGATTCGGTCTAGCGCTTGCGGATTGTTATCCGGAGTCAGGTCAAGGATCGTGCTGAAATTCTGTATCGGCGACGAAGCCATGTTCAGGTCTGACAGCGTCGAGCTGTTTACCAGCTGTGGGATTGAAAACTCTGCTACGGCCTGATGGTGTGCATGACCGACGATGAAGAGAGACTGTCTTATGCCATCCACAACCATTGGGCCTTCAGAAAAATTGAGCGACGACGCTCCGAACTGATCTGCAGGTAACCGGAACGCGCCTTCAAACTGAAGGTCTCCAATTTGCAAAAGGGGTTGAGTCGTCGGGTCCTGTGCGCTGGAAGCTATCGGAGAGATTGCGCAGATGACGAAGGCTAGGCAGTTCGCTGCGAGCACGGTGCCTGGTCGGGTCAGCTTCATGGGTCGGATACGGTTGATGGGGTGTACCCCTAATTATCGGATGCTGGCGTAGAGCTTTCAACCCTGAGTGCCAAAACTCTTGTTAGCGCTAGAGGACGTGGATACACCGTCATTAGG